>JBKJMP010000353.1:0-4294 GCA_046596395.1 Gemmatimonadaceae bacterium | reverse complement strand
CGAGTTTCCGGTTCACCGCGAGCTCCGACGCGAGCGTCCGCCGAACTGCCTCGGCGAGGCGAACGACCTCGCCATCGTCGCGGGCTGCTTCTGTGCCTCCGAGCGCCGCGAGCTCGTCGCTCGGTAGCCCACCAAACGCAACGATGTCGCCCTCGCCTGGCGGCTCGGCATACATGAATCGCTTCACGCCGGCCGGCTCGGGCATCGCACGCGCGCGCGCAGCGGTGAGGCCGGCGTCCACGTCGCGCGCGACTTCCGCCTCGAGCTCCGCCCACTCGGTCTCGCTCATGATCGCCGGCACGATGTGCGCGCGCAGATGCGGCAGAGGATCGCGCTCGACGTCCGACGTGATCTCGGCATCGGACCGATAGCCCTTCTGGTTGTCGGGGCCCGAGTGACTGCACAGGCGCGGCACCGTGAGATGCACGAGCGCTGGCCCCTTGCCCGAGCGAACATGATCGACGCACTCGGCGATCAACGTTGCCGATGCCGCAGGATCGGACCCGTTGCCGTCCCGCAGGAAGAGATTGCCGAATGAGGCGAGGTTGGTGGCGATGTTGCCGCCCGGCGTCTGCATCTCGCCCTTCACGGAGATGCCGAGCCCGTTGTCCTCGATGTAGAAGAGCATCGGGAGCTTCAGCGTGGTGGCCATCGTGAGCGCCGACCAGAAGCCGTTCGTCGCCACGCTCGCCTCACCGCCGAGTGCGACGCCGATTGCCCCGCTCCATTCCTTCTCGCCGAGCGTATCGGCGCGATAACGCGCCGCCTGCGCCCAGCCCGCGGCCGGCGTGTACTGCGAGCCAACGTCTCCCGACATCGGCAGCACGGTCGCGCCATGCCACCCGGGGATGTTGCAGACCACACCGATGTCGCGGCCATCGCTGAACCCGCCCGCACGGCCAAGTGGGCTGCCGAGTGCGTCCTCGATCGAGAGGCCGAGCGCGAGCAGCACCGGACGCGAACGGTAGTAGGCGCCCACACCGTCGTGCGGATGGTCCAGCAGCGCACCGAGGATCGCCTGGCTCACGTCGTGGCCGCGCGCTGAGAACTGGTAGAGCACGAGGTGCTCCTTCGGCACCGTCGTCCGGTTGCGGTTCGTCGCTTCCTCGACGTCGTCCAGCGCGCGCGACACCAGCACGGTGTACGCGATGCGCCGCCAGTCCATCCGGGGTTCGGTGACGGGCGGGGCGGGGGACTTGCGGCGGCCTTTCGAGGGTGCGGCGTGCGTCATCGGTGCGTGGTAGGGGGATCGCGCGAAATCTCGCCTCCGACCGCCTCGAACGGGAGTCGCGAGCCGCAGACCGTGCTCGTGCAGATCCTTCGCTCTCGCTCAGGATGACAACAGTACACTTCGCTCAGGATGACAGCGGATATATTCCACCCTCTTCCTCACACCGCGTCCATTGCCAGACCTCATCCTCAGCGAGCGACATGGCGGAGTTCTCGCCGTCACGCTCAATCGGCCTGACGTACTGAACAGCTTCAACCAGCCGATGGCGGACGAGCTGCTGGACGCGCTGCGGGCCGCAGCCGACGACGCATCGGTGCGCGCGGTGCTGATGACTGGCGCGGGGCGCGCGTTCTGTGCCGGCCAGGATCTCGCCGCCGTGCTCCCTGTCGCGGGCCGGCCAATGCCCGACCTCGGCGACGTGGTGCAGCGGCAGTACAACCCGATCATCCGGGCAATTCGCACGCTCGAGAAGCCCGTGGTGTGCGCGGTCAATGGCGTCGCGGCGGGCGCGGGCGCGAACATGGCCTTCGCGTGCGACATCACCCTCGCGGCGGACACCGCGAGCTTCATCCAGTCATTCTCGAAGATCGGCCTCATTCCCGACAGCGGTGGGACGTACATCCTTCCGCGCCTCGTCGGACTCCAGCGCGCGACGGCGCTCACGATGCTCGGCGACCGGCTCGATGCCGCGACGGCGAAGGCATGGGGGCTGATCCACGACGTCGTCCCCGCAGCGGAGCTTCGCTCGACGAGCATGGCGCTCGCCGCACGGCTCGCGGGAATGCCCACGCGCGGGCTGGGGCTCGCGAAGCGCGGCTTCAACGCCGGGTTCGCGAACACGCTCGACGAGCAGCTCGCGCTCGAGGAATCGCTCCAGCGCGACGCGGGACGCACGGCGGACTATGCCGAGGGCGTTCGCGCCTTCGTCGAGAAGCGCGCACCAACATTCGAGGGACGATGATGATCATCGGCGTGATCGGAGCCGGTGCGATGGGGAGCGGCATCGCGCAGGTTGCCGCGGCGGCGGGCCACAGCGTGATCCTCGGCGACGCGAACCCAGCCGCCGTGTCGAAGGCCACGGCGGGCATCGGGAGGAGCCTGGCGCGCGACGTGGAGAAGGGACGCCTGGACGGCGTACGTGCTGACGCGGTGCTCTCTTGCATCGGCGACGCCGGCAACGTCGCCGGCGGCTACGGGGTGTTCGCCGACTGTGGGCTCGTGATCGAGGCGGTGGTCGAGGACCTCGGCGTGAAGCGCGCGATCTTCGCCGCACTCGAGCGAGCGGTGGCGCCAGAGTGCATTCTCGCGACGAATACGTCGTCGCTTTCCGTGGCTGCGATTGGTGGCGGGTGCGAGCATGCGGCGCGCGTCGTCGGCATGCATTTCTTCAATCCGGCCACGGTGATGCCGCTCGTGGAAATCGTGCCGGCGATCACGACGTCGGCCGACGTGCTCGCCGCGGCGAAGGCGCTCGTGGACGGGTGGGGGAAGACGACCGTCGTCGCGTCGGACACGCCGGGCTTCATCGTGAATCGGATTGCTCGCCCGTTCTACTCGGAATCGCTGAGGCAGCTCGAGGAAGGCATCGCCGACGTCGCCACGATCGACTGGGCGATGCGCGAGCTCGGTGGATTCCGCATGGGACCGTTCGAGCTGATGGACTTCATCGGCAATGACGTGAACTACGCGGTCACCTCGAGCGTCTTCGAGGCGTTTTTCTACGATCCGCGGTACCGCCCCGCGCTCACGCAGCGACGTCTCGTGGAGGCGGGGCTGCTCGGGAGGAAATCGGGCCGCGGTTACTACGACTACGCTGCGGGCGCGGAGAGGCCCGTGCCGAATCACGACGAGGAGGCCGGGTGGGCGATCGTCAATCGCACCATGGCGATGCTCGTCAACTCGGCCGTGGATGCCGTGTACCTGAAGGTCGCATCATCCGAGGACATCGAGCTCGCGATGACGAAGGGCGTGAACTACCCGAAGGGATTGCTCCAGTGGGGCGACGATATCGGCGCCACGAAGATTCTCGCGCGACTCGAGGTACTTCAAGCCGAATATGCCGAGGAGCGCTATCGCCCCAGTCCGCTGCTCCGCCGCAGCGTGCGCGAGGCCATCCCGCTGTGCACGACATGACCACGCCTGTCGAAGGGATGCTTGCCAAGGACGCCTTCAGCCGGTGGCTCGGCATCGACGTCGTCTCGCTTCGCGCCGGACACTGCGTCCTTCGCATGACGGTGCGCGATGAGATGGTGAACGGCTTCGGCGTGGCCCACGGCGGCATCGCCTTCTCGCTTGCTGACAGCGCCATGGCGTTCGCCTGCAATCATGGTGAGAACGTCACGGTCGCGGTGGACAACACCATCTCGTACCCCGCTGCTGTCCGCGCCGGCGACGTCCTCGTGGGAACCGCCGAGGAGGAGCGGTCCACCAGCCAGTTGGCGTTCTATCGAGTGACGGTGAAGCGCGATGACGTCGTCGTCGCCTTGTTTCGCGGTACCGTGTACCGTACCCGCAAACGGCACGACCCGGAATCGATTGCATGACTGATGCATACATCATCGGCGGCGTTCGCACGCCTGTAGGGAACATCGGCGGGCAATTGAGCGAGGTGCGTGCCGACGACCTCGCGGCTCACGTCATCGGGGCGCTCGTCGCGCGCCATCCCACGCTCGATCCCGCGCGCATCGTCGACGTCATCCTCGGCTGTGCCAACCAGGCGGGGGAGGACAATCGCAATGTGGCACGCATGGCGGTGCTGCTCGCGGGGTTGCCGACGTCGGTGCCAGGCGAGACGGTCAACCGCCTCTGTGCGTCGGGGATGGGTGCGGTCGCGAATGCGGCGCGCGCGATCCGGCTCGGCGAAGGGGACTTCTACATCGCCGGCGGGGTCGAGAACATGACGCGCGCGCCATACGTGATGAGCAAGGCGAGCAAGCCGTTCGCGCGCGACATCGCGTTGTTCGACACGAGCCTGGGCTGGCGCTTCATCAATCCGGCGCTCGAGGCACGCTACGGCGTGGACTCCATGGGCCAGACGGCGGAGAACGTGGCCGAGCAGTATGG
>JBKJMP010000197.1:0-7175 GCA_046596395.1 Gemmatimonadaceae bacterium | reverse complement strand
ACGACTGGGTTCTCAACGGCACGAAGAGCTGGGTGACGTCGGGTCCGTTCGCGGGGGTGATCCTCGCGATGGCGCGCACCGATACGCCCGATGCGCGCCGCGGCTCGAAGGGGATCTCCGCCTTCATCGTGACCCCCGATCTCCCCGGTTTTTACGTGGGGAAGCAGGAGGACAAGATGGGGCTGCGCGCGTCGCCGACGGTGCAACTCACGTTCGACGGTCTGCGCGTGCCCGCGGAGAACCTGCTCGGCAGCGAAGGGCAGGGGTTCGTCTACGCGATGAAGTCGCTCGACAACGGCCGGCTCGGCATCGCGGCGCAGGCGATCGGCATTGCGCGCGCGGCACTCGATGCCTCCCTCGCCTACGCTGCCGACCGCAAGCAGTTCGGCAAGCCGATCAAGGAGTTCCAGGCGATTCAGTTCAAGCTCGCCGACATGGGTGCCCGCGTCGCTGCGGCGCGGGCACTGTTGCATGCCACCGCGGCCGCGAAGGATCGTGGCGAGAGTATCACGATGCATGGTTCGATGTGCAAGCTGCTCGCCAGCGAGACCGCAATGTACGTCACCACGGAGGCCGTGCAGATCTTCGGCGGATACGGGTACGTGAAGGACTATCCCGTCGAGAAGCTCTTTCGCGACGCGAAGATCACGGAGATCTACGAGGGGACGTCCGAGATCCAGCGCATCGTGATCGCGCGCGAGTTGTACGCCACGTTGTCATCCTGAGCGAAGCGAGGGATCTGCACGTGCGTCGCTCACATTCCATCACCATTCAGCGTTCACCATGAAGCTCTTCGACACGATCGCCAGCATGGGTCACGAGCAGCTCGTGATCTGCAACGATACCAGCGCCGGTTACCGCGGCATCATCGCCATCCATAGCACCACGCTGGGCCCCGCCCTCGGCGGCACGCGCTTCTGGCAATACGCCAGCGACGAGGAGGCCATCGTCGACGCGCTGCGCCTTGCGCGTGGCATGACGTACAAGAACGCCGTGGCCGGCCTGAACCTCGGTGGGGGCAAGTCGGTGATCATCGGCGACAACCGGACGGGCGATCGCGAGATGATCTTCCGCGCCCATGGCCGCTTTGTCGAGTCGCTCGGCGGGCGCTACATCACGGCGGAAGACGTGGGCACCAGCACTGCCGACATGGACTTCGTGCACATGGAGACGAAGAACGTCTCCGGACTCGCGGGCCGCTCGGGCGATCCCTCGCCGGTCACGGCGCACGGCGTGTTTCGCGCGATCCAGGCGTCGTGCAAGGAGCGCTGGGGCACGGATGACCTCAGCACGAAGACGGTGTCGCTCCAGGGTGCGGGGCACGTGGGCTACTACCTCGCCAAGGAATTGCACGAGGCGGGCGCGAAGCTCATCATTACCGATATCGACCCCGAGCGCGTCAAGACAGTCGTGGCGGAGTTCGGCGCGCGGGCTGTGGCGCCCGATGAGATTTATGGCGTGCAGGCGGACATCTTCGCCCCGTGCGCACTCGGCGCGATCATCAATGACGGGACGATCCCGCAGCTCAAGTGCGAGATTGTCGCGGGCGCGGCGAACAACGTCCTGCTCGAGGAGCGCCACGGCGTGGCGCTCGAGGAGAAGGGCATCCTCTACGCGCCGGACTACGTGGCGAATGCCGGCGGCGTGATCAACGTCTACTCCGAGCTCGCCGGTTGGAGCTCGGCGCGTGCGTTCCGGAAGGCGGACGAGATCTACGACACGATCCTCAAGGTGTTCTCGATCGCGAAGAACGACAAGATCCCGTCGTACGTGGCCGCCGATCGCCTCGCCGAGCAGCGCATCAGGGCGGTTGGGAGCATGGTGCGGACGTGGCCGCAGTGGCCGAACAAATAGAGGACGAGAGGACGAGAGGACGAGAGGGCGAGAGGACTGCACGACACAGTTGAGCAGCGCTGAACCAACCCCATGACAAGTTCTCAACCAACCAACGTGACCGTCGTCCTCTCGTCCTGACATCCTCTCGTCCTCTCGTCCTCTCGTCCCTTCTCCAGAAAACCAATGTCCCCCGATACCATCCTTATCGCGAGCGACCACGCCGGCTTCGAGATGAAGCAGAAACTCGAGACCGAGCTCACGGCACTCGGCTACCAGTACGAGGACCTCGGGCCCTCGACCGACGAGAGCACCGATTACGCCGACTACGCGCATCCGCTCGCGCGGCGGGTGTCCACCGGCGACGCCGAGCGCGGCATCCTGCTGTGCGGCACCGGGCTCGGGATGTCGTATGCGGCGAATCGATACCCGCACGTCCGCGCGGCGGTGGTGTGGAATGCGGAGGTCGCGAAGCTCTCGCGTGAGCACAACGATGCCAACGTGCTCGTGCTCCCGGCGCGCTGCATCGGCGACGAGCAGGGACGAGCGATCCTGAAGACATGGCTGGAGACGCCCTTCGCCGGCGGCCGGCATGCGCGTCGCATCGCGAAGATCGAGCGTGACGAAACAACCACCGAGGAGAACGGCTGATGGCGTCGTGGTCAACATGGAAATGCACCCCCCCGGGTGAGGCACTGCTCCAGTCGGATCCGGAGATCGCGCACCTCATCGGCGAGGAGATCACCCGCCAGAACGATGGGCTCGAGCTGATCGCCAGCGAGAACTTCGTGTCGCCGGCGGTGATGGAGGCGACGGGTACGCCCCTCACGAACAAGTACGCCGAGGGGCTGCCGGGTAAGCGCTACTACGGCGGTTGCGAAGTGGTGGACAAGGTCGAACAGCTGGCGATCGACCGCGCGAAGCAGCTCTTCGGTGCCGAGCATGCGAACGTGCAGCCGCATTCGGGTGCACAGGCGAATGCCGCAGTCTTCCTCGCGTTCCTCAAGCCAGGCGACACGTTTCTCGGCATGGACCTCTCGCAGGGCGGGCACCTCACGCACGGCTCGCCGGTGAATTTTTCCGGGCTGTTGTACAGGGCCATCTCGTACGGGCTCACCGACGAGGGCTACATCGACTACGACGCGATGCGCGCCGTCGCGCGTGAGCACAGCCCGAAGATGATCATCGCGGGATACAGCGCGTATCCGCGTATCGTGGACTTTGCCGCGTTCGCCGACATCGCAAAGGAGATCGGCGCGATCTTCATGGTGGACATGGCGCATTTCGCCGGACTCTCGGCCACGGGTGCGTATCCGAATCCGGTGCCACATGCGGACGTCGTGACCACGACCACGCACAAGACGCTGCGCGGTCCGCGCGGCGGGATGATTCTCTGCAAGACACAGCATGCCGCGGCGGTGAACAAGGCAGTGTTCCCGGGCACGCAGGGTGGTCCGCTGGAGCACGTGATCGCGGCGAAGGCGGTGGCGTTCAAGGAGGCGCTCGATCCGTCGTTCGGTGTCTACTGCCGCCAGGTCGTCGCGAACGCGCACGCGCTGGCCGACGCGCTCGTTCGCCGCGACTACCAGCTCGTGTCGGGCGGGACGGACAACCACCTCATGCTCGTGGACCTGCGCAACAAGGGGCTGACGGGCAAGGTCGCCGAGAAGGCGCTCGACGTCGCCGGGATCACGGTGAACAAGAACACGGTGCCCAAGGAGACGCAGTCGCCGTTCGTGACGAGCGGCATCCGTCTCGGAACGCCGGCGGTCACGACGCGTGGCATGCTGGGGGCGGAGATGGAGAGGATCGCGGGGTTGATCGATCGCGTGTTGCTCGCGCCGGAGGATGCAGCGGTTGCCGAGAGGGTGAAGGCCGAGGTCAAGACGCTGACGTCGGCGTTTCCGCTTTACCCTTCGCCTTGACTTGAACCCAGACCGCGTTCCGCGGTCTGGGTTTGCAACCTACCGCGGCGCCACCACGCGAACCGTTACAGTCTGCCGGATATCCGCCGACGAGCTGCCAAGCTCGATGTTGACCGGCGCGGATTCGAGCGTCCACGCATGCGTCGCCGTATCCCAGTAGGCGAAGTGGGACGCCGGAACGCGCATCGTCACGGTGCGCGTCTCGCCAGCCTTCAACGGCACCCGCGCAAAGCCACGCAGCTCTCGCCTCGGCCGCGCCACTCGCGACGACGCATGCCGCGTGTAGAGTTGCACCACCTCGTCGCCATCCCGGCGCCCCGTATTCGTCACATCCACGCGTACGGTCAGCGTATCGCCCGGGCGAAGTGCAGGAACGCTGAGCCGCGGACGACCATATCGAAAGGTCGTGTAGCTCAGGCCATGTCCGAACGGGTAGAGCGGCAGGCCGTTGAAGTACTTGTACGTTCGCCCGGCCATGTCATAGTTCTCGAATGACGGAAGATCGGCGACCGTCCGATAGAACGTCACCGGCAGCCGTCCGCCCGGGTTGTAGTCGCCGAAGAGCGCGTCGGCAATCGCGGTGCCGCCGGCTTGTCCCGGGTACCACGCCTCGAGGATCGCCGGGACATTGGCGTCGGCCCAATTCACCGCGAGCGCGCTGCCGTTCAACAGCACCACCACCGTCGGCTTGCCAAGTGCCACGATGCTCTCCAGCAACCGCTGTTGCAGCGCGGGCAGGTCGATGCGCGTGCGGTCGCCGCCCCGGAACCCGTCGATAGTGATCGGCATTTCCTCTCCCTCGAGACGCGGCGTGAGGCCGAGGAACATCACCACGGCGTCGGCTTGCCGCGCGATGCGCACGGCGTCGCTCCTGAGCGAGTCGCTCGGCGTGGACCACAGCATCTCGAGTTGCGCGTCCCCGTAGGTCTCGTTGGCCTCGACCACGAGGCGATAGCTGCGTCCCGCCTCGAGGTGAACGGGCGGCGTCTGCACGGCGCGCGGATCCGGGAATTCTCCGTCGCGTTGCGGGTACCGCGATGCAACCACCACGCTGTCGTCGAGCAGCATACGGAACCGCATCGTGCCGCTCAGCCCAAGCCGATACAGTCCGGTCATCGGCGGACGCAGCATGCCCGTCCACCGCACGCTGAATGCATCGACCGGCAAGTCGCCGCTCGGCGCACCATCCTTCCAGTCAAACAGAAGCGCGCTGTCCGTGCGCGTAAGCCGCGGCAGGCTGTCCAACCGGCTGCTCGCGAAGAATTGCGCGCGCAGTCCCGGCGCACCATCGGGCGTCGTGAACGCGCTCGCGGGAACGGTTCCGGACGTCGGGAATCCGTCGGCGAGATCCGAGCCGGGCGCGTGGAGCACGCGCGTCGATCGCGACACCGCCTCGCGAATACCGCGCAGGGGCGTGACCGGATCGGCCGGCTCGCCGTTGTAGTTGCCGAGCAGCATCCGCGGCTCGTGCGCGTTGGGTCCGATCACGGCAATGGTGCCGATGTCCTTGCGGAGCGGCAACACCGAGCCGGCGTTCTTGAGCAGCACGAGCGACTCATGCGCTACGGTGCGCGCCAGCGCGCGATGCGACGGCTGATCGAGCACGCTGAATGGCGTCGCTGCCCAGCGCACCTTCTCCAGTGGATCGAACATGCCGAGCCGGAAGCGGCCCACGAACAGCCGCTTCACGGAGACGTCGATCTCCGCCTCGGTGATCAGCCCCTTCCCAACAGCCTCGACGAGATTCGGGTACACGCGCCCGCAGTCGAGGTCCGTTCCCGCCTTCACGGCAGAGGCAGCGGCTTCGGCGGCCGTCGCGACGACCTTGTGTCGCAGGTAGATGTCGTCGATCGCGCCGCAGTCTGAGACGATGAATCCGGGAAACTTCCACTCGCCGCGGAGCAGGTCCTGGAGCAGCGGCTTGCTCGAGCACGCAGGCAGCCCTTCGAGCCGGTTGTAGGCGCACATCAACGAGTACGCGCCCGCTTCGCGGATGCCCATGTCGAATTGGGGCAGGTAGCTCTCCCGATAATCCCGCTCGCTCACGGAGACGTCGAACTCGTGGCGTTCCGGCTCGGGCCCGCTGTGCACCGCGAAATGCTTCACCGTCGCGACGGTCTTGAAGTACTTCGGGTCGTCCCCCTGCAGACCACGAATGAACGGAATGGCGAGACGCCCGGTGAGGTATGGATCTTCGCCGTACGTCTCCTGACCGCGCCCCCACCGTGGATCGCGAAACAGGTTGATGTTCGGCGACCAGAACGTGAGTCCCTGATATCGCTGCCGGCTGTTGTTGCGGACGTACTCGTGATACTTGGCGCGTCCCTCGTCCGAGATGACGGTCGCCATGCGGAAGACGAGCGGCTCGTTCCACGTGGCCGCTATGCCGATCGCCTGCGGAAAAACGGTGGCGAGCCCGGAGCGCGCGACGCCATGCAGCGCCTCGTTCCACCAGTTGTACGCGGGGATGCCGAGCCGGTCGATCGCCGGCGCCACGTCCTTCATCTGCGACACCTTCTCAGCCAGCGTCATCCGCGACACGAGGTCGTTTACACGGGTGGCGATCGGCAGGGCGTCGTTGAGAGAGGGGGGCGTCTGGGCAGGGAGCCCGGTGGCCCCGGTGAGCCCCACGATGGCGAGGGCGATGGCGGCGGTGATTCGAGGGATCATGTCAGGCGCGGTGGAGGAGTCAGTCTCGCGACATCGGGGTGCGGCTATTAAGTTCTGTGGACTAACAAAAGGCAAGACCCCTCTTTTGCCCGAAATGCGACGACAGGTCCAAGGCCAACTGGTACGCGTATGGCCGTCTCGCGTGGGATCACTCCCTGGCGCCGAGTGCCAGTGCGGACGAATGGACGCGGCAGACGCTCACGAACGACGCACGGGCCGCGCGCGGATCCGACAGATGATGATGATCTCGCGCGACGCCGTCGTGGATTACATGACGCCGCTCGGCACGTCCGCTCTCGTACTACCGTCAGCTCCGCTGCCCCGCAATCGCGATAGGCCCCGCTGCGACGCCATTCCCTAGACTGCGCCAACATGCCTGCCACCTCCCCATCCGCCTACACTCCCAAGCCAGAGCATCATTTCACTTTCGGCCTGTGGACGGTGGGCAACGTCGGCCGCGATCCCTTCGGCGATGCCGTGCGCGACGCGATCTCGCCAGTCAACATCGTGCACAAGCTTGCCGAGCTTGGCGCATACGGCGTGAACTTCCACGACAACGACCTCGTGCCGCGCGACGCCACCACGGCCGAGCGCGAAAAGATCGTGCGCGACTTCAAGGCGGCGCTCAAGGAGAGCGGGATGCGGGTCCCGATGGCCACGACGAACCTGTTCGGCGATCCCGTCTTTCGCGACGGCGCCTTCACGAGCAACGATGCGAAGGTCCGCCGCCACGCCATCCAGAAGACG
>JBKJMP010000082.1:0-4724 GCA_046596395.1 Gemmatimonadaceae bacterium | reverse complement strand
CCGCGCCGAGGTAGTAGTCGATCACGCCGCGGATGCATCGGCGCCCGTGCGACTCGAGATCGTCGATCGTACTGGGCGAGTCGTGCGTTCGCACTCGAGCGCGAGCGGCTCGTCCGCGCCGGACCCATACGTGGATCCTGCCGCATACAACCGGCTGTGCCAGCGAACGCCCTCGGCACCGCGGTGTGCGTTGCCGCTGTACTGGGCCGCGCCGACCTTCACGGTTTCGTCGAAGGCGGGGATGCACCGGTTCTACTGGGACCTTCGCTACGATCCCATCGAGGGGACGCCGCCGAGTGAAACGGCGACGGGTGCGGTTCCGGGGCGGACGTTTTTCGCGGCGACCACGCCGTGGGCGCCGCCGGGTACGTACACCGTTCGCCTCAGCGTGGACGGTCGCACGTACACGCAGCCGCTCACGTTACATCTCGATCCGCGCGTGAAGTCGCCGGCGGCGGGATTGGCGAGGGCGGCGGCGCTCTCGCGGCAGATGTACGACGGCGCGGTGGCCGCGCGCGCAGCATACGTGCAGGCTCGAGCGATGTCTGATGCGATGGCGGCGGGTGATGCCATGAAGGCGCGGATCGATTCTATCGCGCCGCCGCCTCCGCGCGCTGGCGCTGGTGGTCCGGGTGGTGGTGGTGGAGGTGGCGCAGCCGCGGGGCCGCCGACGCTTGCGAGTGTGCGCACGGCGATGATGGCGGCGGCGATGACGATGCAGACCGCTGATGTCGCGCCGACAGCGCGGCAGGTTGCTGCCGTGTCGAAGGCGCGCGCGGACTACGTGGCGGTGATGGCGCGATGGAGGGCCATGTCGCCAGCCCGTTGAATCGAGGTCGTTGGAGTAACTACTCGGGGCAATCCGTCAGATCGCGTTCACATCCGTCCAATCCGTATCCATCGAAGTTGAACGCCGCTGGACAACGGCACGGGGCGGAACGACCGGTACCGATGGCTGATTTCCGTCCTGCATGCATGAAACCGGGTTTGCCATATATGTCGGGCAGAATATGTATAGATTTTGCCATTTTCCTATACATATCCTCCGAACGTGTATACATCATGAGCCCGAACTCCGGGAATCGCTGGCCTTGCGCAGGCGAGCCAGCGTATCACTCCAGCCATTGACCGTGTGCTGTACTGACATTATCATTATATGTATATACGCATACTGGAGGGCAGCATGGCCAGGAAACGCTCGCAGCTCGAATCCCCGGCCGAGAGCGTCGCAACGGTGAAGGAGCCGAAAGTCGCGATGAGCTACCGCCTTTCGCCGTCGAGGATCGCGCGGGCGCAGAAGATTCTCGGCACCGCCACGGCCACGGCGACAATCGAGGAGGCCCTCGACATGGTCGTCCTCCGCCACGAGCTCGTCAAGGGAACCGACGCCGCATTCGGTCTCGAGATCACCGAGGCATTCCCTGACGGCGCCGTACGCCCGCGCGGCAAGCGGCGGTAGGCATCGATTGCGATCCGTCCGACGCTACACCGTCGACACGAACCTGTACATCGATGCGCTCAGGACGGAGGACGGAGCGGCTGCCCTTCGTGCGTTTCACTCGGAGTTCGCCCCGTTCGAACACCTCAGTGCGGTGGTCGTCCAGGAACTTCGCGCCGGCGTGCGCGGGCGTGCCGCAGCCGTGCTGGAGGCAGCAATCATCCAGCCATTCGAGCGGCGCGGCCGGTTGCTGACGCCTGGTTACGCCGCCTGGAAGGAATCGGGACGCGTGCTGGCGGAGCTGGTGGGCTCGCGCGACTGGAGTACGGTGAACCGGAGCTTCGTGAATGACGTCCTGCTGGCCATGTCGTGCCGCGAGTCGGGCGTGGTGCTGGTGACGAGGAACCTGAAGGACTGTGCGCGCATCGCCGCCGTTCGGGCGTTCGACTATTCGCCGCCCTGGCCCTCGGTGGTGGGGTAGATGACCGTCACATCACGAGCCTCTTCCCTCGCTCGTACCTGACCTTCCCGCCCACGATCGTGTACTCGACCTTCGCTGACGGAATCTCCTTCTCCGGCACGCGCATGATGTCCTTCGTGAAGATCGCGATGTCGGCAAGCTTGCCCACCGACAACGACCCCAACTCCTTCTCCTGAAACGCCGCGTACGCATTGTTCAACGTGTACGACTTGAGCGCCTCGGCACGCGTGAGCCGCTGCTCGGGAAGGAAGACGGAGCCATCGCGCGTCACGCGCGCAACCATTCCATAGAAGCTCGGAATGGGGTCGGCGTCCTCCACGGGGACGTCGGTGCCATTCGTGACGACGACGCCGAGGTCCCAGAGCGAGCGGAAGAGATATGACTGCGTCCGCGTGCGCTCGGCGCCGAGCTTCGCGGGAATCCACGGGGCGTCGGACACGGTGTGGATGCCCTGCATCGACGCGATCACGCCGAGCTGCTTGAAGCGCGGCACGTCGGCCGGGTGGATGTGCTGCGCATGCTCGATGCGCCAGCGGACGTCCTGCTTGTCGGGATTGGCACGGAAGGTCTTCTCATAGATGTCGAGTACCTCGCGGTTCGCGCGGTCGCCGATGGCGTGCGTGTTCACCTGGAAGCCGTGCTTGATCGCGACGGCCGCGGTGCCCGCGATGTCCTCGGGACGCTCGAGCGTGAGCCCCGACTTGTCGGGGAGGTCGGCATACGGCTCGAGCAGCCACGCGCCATGGGAGCCGAGTGCGCCGTCGATCTGGCGCTTGATGGAGCGCACGGTGAGGAAACCGTTGGCGTAGCCGGCCATCTTGTACCTGGGCAGCAGGCTGTCCAGGCGCGCGTTCGATTCGCGGCGCAGCATCACGTACAGTCGCACCGGAAGGTGCCCCTCGTCCGCGAGCCGCTTGTAGAAATCGACCTGCGCGAAGCTCGAGCCCGCGTCGTGGAAGGAGGTAATACCCTTCGACAGCAAGTCCTCACCGGCCAGGCGGACGATCAATCGCCCGCGCGCCTCGTTGTCCGCGGCGCTCCGTGCGCTCTCCGTCCGCGTACGCGCACGTCCGACGAGTCCCTGTGCCGTCTCACGCATGAGCCCCGTTGGATCTCCCTGCGCATCGTGGACGATCTCTCCGCCTTCGGGATTCGGCGTCACACCAGTGACGCCCGCGAGCTCCAGTGCCTTCGCATTGACAAACGACGCATGTCCGCTCGCGTGGCCGAGGGTGACCGGGTTGTTCGGCGACACAGCGGAGAGCGACGTGTGCACCGGGTTGCCTTCCACCATGGGAACCGGCGGCTTGTTCCACTTCTCCTGGTGCCAGCCGCGTCCGGTGATCCACTCGCCGGGTTTCGCACCCTTGGCCGCCTTGGCCACCATGGCGACGATGTCGTCCCAGCTGTTCGCCTTCGTGAGGTCGAGCTGAAGCTTGGCCGAGCCGAGTCCGCTGAAGTGGCCGTGGCCTTCGATGATGCCGGGGGTGGCGAGCTTCCCCTGAAGGTCGATGACGCGCGTCCCCTTCCCGATGAACTTGCGGATTTCGGCATTCGTCCCGACGGCGATGATGCGGTCGCCCTGGACGGCGAGGGCCTGCGCTTCGGGCTTCGTCGAGTCCACGGTGACGATGTGGCCGTTCGTGATCACGAGGGTGGCAGTGGATCCCTGCGCGTGGGCGACCGACGTCGCGCTCGTGATCGTGGCGAGGGCCACCAGGGTGGTGAGGCGCATGGCATTCAGTGGGCGGGAGGGAACGGTATCAGCCGGAGCGACGTAGAAGAATGAAGCACGGCGGCGGCTGGCCGCCAGACCGGGAGAGACACCTCGTCGTGCAGATCCTTCGCTGCGCTCAGGATGACAATGTCGTACTCGCTCGTGCGCCGCTTTCAGTTCGGCTTCATGCTGGGCGTGCTGGTCCTGGGCCTCCGCGTGCCCGAGGCGCAGGCGCAGCGGCGTGGTGGCGGCGGCTTCGGCGGGGGCATCTCGGCGGTCGAGCCGAACGTCCCGTATGACGGACGCTACACGTTCGTGCGGTTACGCTACCAGAACTACGGCGCGGCGGGATGGGCGTTCGATTATCCGGCCATGGAGCGGAACTTCATGACCATCCTGAACGACCTTTCCACGGTCAAGCCGCACGTCGGGCGAAGCAACGTGCACGACATGGATGACCCCGCGCTGGCGAAGTATGCGATCGCCTACCTGTCCGAGCCGGGCTACTGGCTGCCAAGCGAGAGCGAGGCGAAGGGGCTGCGCAACTGGATCAACAAGGGCGGGTTCCTGATCGTCGACGACTTCTTCTTCAACCAGTGGGCGCAGTTCGAGCGCGCGATGAAGCTGGTGCTGCCGAACGCGCGCATCGTGCGGCTCGACGTCTCGCACCCGATCTTCAACTCGTTCTTCCACATCAAGACGCTCGACGGGATGGTACATCCGTCGAACCGGAGTGCGAAGGCGGAGTACCTCGGGATTTACGAAAACAATGATCCGACGCGCCGGTTGGTGGCGATTATCAACTACAACAACGATATCGGCGATTATATGGAATGGTCGGGGCAGGGCTGGTATGCGATCAATTTTTCGAACGATGCGTACAAGCTTGCTACCAACTACATCGTGTATGGACTGACGCATTAGGGTGCCGCAACGGTTGCGGCATGCGGGACGCGCCTCGTGACGCGTGCGGCGTGCGGCGAACGGTTGCGATTCGCGATTGCGTTTACCTGCCGAGCCAGACGCGCACGCAACCGTTGCGCCCACCGCGTTCCGCAACCCTCCGCCGCACGCCGCACGCAACCGGG
>JBKJMP010000582.1:0-7451 GCA_046596395.1 Gemmatimonadaceae bacterium | reverse complement strand
TGCCCGCGTCCCACAGTGAGGTCGCCCGCTCCGGGGTGAGCATGCCCCCATGCGTGATCAGCGTGACGTACTTGAGCCGCACTGCCGCATCCACGGCCGCGACGAGGTCTTCCAGGTCGCGGCGCATCAGCGGCTCGCCGCCGGTGAACGTGACGAGCATCGGGTTGAAGTGCCGCGCGGCATCGGCGTACGACGTGAGTTCGTGCTCGCGCGCGGCGGCCGGCGTCTTCCAGTAATCGCAGAACCCGCAGCGGGCGTTGCACCGGAGCGTGACCTCGAAGTGCACGAGCAGCGGCTGTTTGCGCAGCACCTGCCAACCGTACTTGGCGAGAAAGAGCGGGACGTGCCAGGGCTTGAATTTCGCGGAGAGCACTACGCGTCGTCCTGAGCTGAGTGAAGGACGACAACGAGACGGCTCACTTCGGTGCCATGGGTATGACGATGCCCGTCCGCGCCGCCGTCTCGATGGCAATCTCGTAGCCCGCGTCCGCGTGTCGCGCGACACCGATGCCGGGATCATTGGTGAGGACGCGCTGTAGCCGTTCGCGCATTTCCGGCGTGCCGTCCGCGACGATCACCTGCCCCGCATGCAGCGAGTTCCCGATGCCCACGCCTCCGCCATGATGGAACGACACCCAGCTTGCCCCACTCGCCACGTTGAGCAATGCGTTGAGGATCGGCCAGTCGCTCACCGCGTCACTGCCGTCCCGCATGGCTTCTGTCTCGCGAAACGGCGACGCAACACTGCCTGTGTCGAGGTGATCACGCCCGATGGCGATTGGTGCCGAGAGCTCGCCGCTGGCGACGAGGTCATTGATTGCGACGCCGAAGCGCGCGCGATCGCCTTGCCCCAGCCAGCAGATGCGCGCCGGCAGTCCCTGGAAGTGGATGCGTTCGCGTGCCAGGCGGATCCATCGCGCGAGGTGCGCGTCGTGCGGAAACAGCTCGAGCACGAGCTCGTCGGTGCGCGCGATGTCCTTCGGATCGCCGGAGAGTGCGACCCAGCGAAACGGTCCCTTCCCCTCACAGAACAGCGGGCGGATGTACTCCGGAATGAATCCGGGGATCTCGAAGGCGTCCGCGACGCCGGCGTCGAAGGCGACGGTGCGAACGTTGTTGCCGTAGTCGAAGGTCACCGCACCGGCACGCTGCAGCACGAGCATGGCGCGGACGTGCCGCACGGCCGTCGCGGTGCTTCGCTCGACGTACGCCGCGGGATCCCGCTCGCGCAGCTGGGTTGCGGCCTCCAGCGACATTCCGTCAGGGATGTAACCGCGCAGCATGTCATGTGCGCTCGTCTGGTCGGTGAGGATGTCGATCTCGAGCCCCCGGGACACGAGTGCCTCGAGCGCCGGCGCGGCGTTCATCACCACGCCGATCGACAGCGCGCGGCGATCGCGGCGCGCGGCCGCCACCTGCGCGATGGCGTCATCGAGCGACGGTGCCTTGGCGTCGAGATATCCCGTCGCGAGCCGCTTGTCGATGCGGGATTCGTCCACGTCGAACGCGAGTACGACGGCGCCGTGCATCGTGGCGGCGAGCGGCTGCGCGCCGCCCATGCCCCCCAGCCCCGCCGTGACGACGAGCCGCCCCGCGAGCGAGCCACCGAAGTGCCGCGCGGCCACTGAGCCGAACGTCTCGTACGTACCCTGCACGATGCCCTGTGAGCCGATGTAGATCCAGGAGCCCGCCGTCATTTGCCCATACATCATCAAGCCCTGCCGCTCGAGCTCGCGGAAGTGGTCCCAGTTCGCCCAGCGCCCGACGAGATTCGAGTTCGCGATGAGCACGCGTGGGGCGCCCGGGTGCGTCCGGAAGACTGCAACGGGTTTCCCGCTCTGCACGAGCAGCGTTTCGTCGTTCTCCAGCGCGCGAAGCGCAGCAACGATCGCATCGAACGCCTCCCAGCTGCGCGCCGCGCGTCCCGTCCCGCCATACACCACGAGCTCGTCGGGGCGCTCGGCGACATCGGGATCGAGGTTGTTCATCAGCATGCGGAGCGCGGCTTCCTGCTGCCATCCCTTGCAGGAGATCGTGGAGCCGCGCGGGGCGCGCACGGGGCGCGCGCCTGCCATGCGCGCGTCGGTCGCCGTCATGAGGCGGTGACTCCAGCGCTGAAGTGGCCACGCTCGATCGCGTCCGCAAGCGCGATGATGTCCGTGGACAGCACGCGGTCCTGCTTGAGGGGCGCAATGAGCGCACGAACGAGCCGGTGCCCCTCGGCAGCGCCACGACCCGCGCGGAGCGGCGCACGAGCGTCCAAGCCCTGTGCCGCGCACATCAATTCGATAGCCAGGATGTTCCGCACGTTGCCGATGATGCGGCGCAACTTCCACGCGGCCCCCATCGCCATCGGCACGACGTCTTCCTTGTTGCCGTCCGTCGGAATCGTGTCCACGCTCGCCGGATGCGAGAGCACCTTGCACTCGCTCGCGAGCGATGCTGCCGTCACCTGCGCCATCATGAAGCCGGAGTTTACGCCGGCGTCGGGGGAGAGGAACGGCGGCAGCCCCTGATTCAGGTCGGGATTCACCAGACGATCGATCCGTCGTTCCGCGATGGTCGCGAGGTTCGTCATCGCGATGGCGAGGAAGTCGAGCGCCATGGCCACGGCCTGGCCATGGAAGTTGCCTCCGCTCAGCAGCTCGCCCGTGTCGGCAAAGACGAGCGGGTTGTCGGTTGCCGCATTCAACTCGCGTCCGATTACCCCCGCACAAAAGTCGATCGCATCGAGCACGGGTCCGTGCACCTGCGGCATGCACCGCAGTGCATACGGATCCTGCACGCGCGGATCACCCTCGCGATGCGATTCCCGAATCTCGCTGTCCTGGAGCAGTTGCCGAAGCAGCGCCGCACTCGCCGCCTGGCCGAGCTGTCCGCGCACTTCCTGGATGCGCGTGTCGAATGCCACGGGGGTGCCGAGGAGCGCCTCCAGCGACATGGCGCCGGCGAGATGCGCGATTTGCCAGAGGCGATGCGCATCCACGACCGCGAGCGCCGCGATGGCCGTGTGCGCCTGCGTGCCGTTGATGAGCGTGATGCCTTCCTTGGGACCGAGGGTGACGGACTCGATGCCGTGCCGCGCGAGCATCACCGCCGCGGGCGCTACCTCCGTGCCGCTGTGCAACATCCCCTCGCCGATGAGTGCGAGCGCGAGATGTGCGAGCGGCGCGAGGTCACCGCTCGCTCCGACGCTTCCCTGCTCCGGCACCGGGGGATACACGCCGGCGTTCAGCAGCGCGAGCAGCGTCTCGGCGAGTAGCGGGCGGGCGCCAGAATAGCCCTTCGCGATCACGTTGGCCCGTAACAGCATCATCGCGCGCGTCTCGCGCTCGGACAGCAGGGGGCCAACGCCGGCGGCGTGGCTCCGGACGAGGTTCACCTGCAGCTCGTCCAGTCGCTCGCGCGGGATCGAGACGTCCGAGAGCTTCCCGAAGCCCGTCGTCACCCCGTAGACCACGGCGTTCCGCCCGACGATGTCGGAGACGACGTCGTGTGCGCGATTCATGCGCCCGCGCGCCGCGACGGAGAGCTCGACGGGCGCACGGTGGACGGCGACCGCTACGACATCGTCGAGCGAGAGGGACGTGCCATCGATGGTGACCGGGGAATGCATTGGCGGAATGTCTTCCGCGCGGCATGAGTATACAAGCCCGGCAGACTACAGGCGGAAGAGCTCCGCACTTCCGGCGCGACTCTGGTAGCTCCAGTCGAGGACCACGTAGTCGCGTGCGACGAACGCGATGCGCACCGCGCCGTAGTGCACGCCGTCGGGTTGCGGGATGGAGAACACATATGCGAACCCGGACACCGCCTCGACCTGCACGAACGCGTACCCGCTCGACGGCGCGCGATCCACGCGGCTCAGGTCGGGAACGGGCGCTGTTCCGTACGGCATGACGCGCGTGCCGCTCCGCACGGGGCGGAGCCAGAGTGATCCGTCGAGACGGCGCTCGACGCGGAAATCCAGGTCGGGGCGCGAACCGTCGGTCACGAGTCCCACCCGCGACGACGACATCTCCTGAAACACGAAGCCGGAGGACGCGGCGCGCGCCTCGAAGGCGTCCACGACGACGAAGCTTCCGCCGAACCGCGGCGTATCGGTTCGTGCGGCACTGCGCGGCCCCTCACCGTCGTCCCTGGCGACGGTCGAGACGGCGAAGCAGCGTGTCACACCATTCTGGAGGCTGCCGACGGCGAATCCGTCCGACACCGTCGTGCCCTCGATCTCCCAGTCGCCCTCGCAGCGGCCGTCCCCCTCGTCCCAGCGTGCGGAGTAGACGCGGAAGAAGCGGTAGTCGTCGGGATAGTTCGTGACGACCGAGCTGCTCCATCTCAGATGCACGGCGCGGTCGAGCGAGATCGAGGTGAGGCCGGTAGGAGCCGGCAGCCGGGTCCGTCCGCTTCCGTCATGGCCCCAATCGCCATCGGGGGAGGCAATCTCGAGGTGGCAGGCTGCGAGCGGGAAAACGGCAAGCATCGTCCAGCAAAGTGCGCGTGTCATGGACCGGTGGGTGAGTGGTGCCAAGGCACTTGGCATCACTCACACCGCGCGACCATCGCCTCGTAACTCGCGCCCCATCAACACGTTGGGCAAACTGTCCCGTGCGCGGTGTCCACCTTCTCGGACGGCCTGCTGTCATCCGGTGGGAACGAGGTTACTGGAATCCCTCGTTGCGGTACGTTGCCTTGTGATAGTCGAACTTGAGCGAGGGTTCCGCCTTCAGCGAGATGAGGAAATTGAACGCGAAGCTGCCGTTCGGCGACTGCGTGAAGGCGAAGATGGCACGCCAATCGTGCAGGTCGCGCTGCAGCGAGACGATCTGGCTCGCGAAGTTTCGCGCCTCGAAGTCGTACTGCGTTCCCCAGCTTGCCGCCCACCGCTCGGTGAGCTGGAAATTGAGATCGCTGCGCAGCGATGTCGTCGGAGGCGTGAGATAGATCGGCGCCCCGATCAGTCCCGACGTGAACGGCGTCTCCGTCGATGGATTCGTGCGGGCCTGCGCGACGCACGCGTCGTACTGGAGCCGCAACTGCGGAGTGTTCAAGAGCGCGCACTGCTGCGCCGGATCGAACTCCACGACGTTGCGCGGCGTGAGTGGCGGCCGTTGCCGCGCCGACGTAAAGGTGAACGACGCCTGCCACCCCGTTGTGGACGGCTGCAGGAAGGCGGCGGTGCGAGACGAGCGACCTGCGACTGGACGGGACGCAATCTCGCGCGCATAGCGATCGTCCGGTTGCGGATTGATTCGATCGGTGCCCGCGGCGCTCGCTGGCACGGCACGACCGAAGATCCGCGAGAATACCGCGAAGGGATTCGCCGTGTTGCTGAACTGGAACGAGCCGGTGATGCGCTCGCGATACGGCTTGAACGTTGCGCTGTCGCTCAGCGTGGAGCCCTCGAACAGCGAGTAGTCCACACCGACGTCGATGCCCGGAAGCAGGTCCGAGCGGAGCGTGTAGCCGAAATTCTGCGTGGTGAGCCCGCGGATGGCCTCCCCGGTGAACTTGGCGCGCTCGAAGTCATACTGAAGCGACGAGAACGTCACCGACAACAGCTTGATCTTCTCCCCTGCCTCGGGATTCGAGTCATTTCGTGACTTCGTCTTCGCCTCGATGTTGGTACCCAGGCCGAAGGAGAGCGAGCTCTGTGCGAGCGCGCCGAGGTAGCCGGTGGTATCGTCGTTCGCGCGGCTGTATTTCGTGCGCCCCACCGCCGCGAGGTACGCGTTCGACACGTTGCCCTGCGGCGCGTACGAGTAGCTGATCGTGGGGGAGATCGCGTGGCGGACGCGCTGGAACGGCCCGAACCCCTTGCCGCCGCGGTCGAACAGGCCGAAGAGCGTCGGTGATGCCGAGAGCCCGAAGGTGGGACGCCACGATTGCGTGACCCACTTTCCGCCCGTGCGTTCGTTGCGGAGCGCGAGCGGGCCTCCGTCCACCTTCGAGAACGAGAACGACGTCGTGAAGTTGAAGTTGTTGCGCGCCAGCGCCGGCAGCGTGAAGCTCGGCGTATAGTCGAACTCCGACCGATACGTCTGCGCGTAGATGCGCTCCGTCTCGACCCCCGTAAGCACGTCCGTCACGATCGCGCGCTCGGGGAAATCGTTGTTCGCCGACGAGAGCGTGAACCGGCTGCCGAAGTTGTACCCAAAGACGACGATCGGCGTGTCGAAGCTGAGGTTGTTCGAGTACGCGCTTCGCTTCAACGTGTCCGCGAAGATCGAGTCGAGTCCAGCCGTCGTCTGTCCCGGACGAAGCAGCAATCCCAGCTGCGTCGGCTGGTCGATGCCCTTGTTCGCCGAGGCGCTGTAGCTGAAGTTCGGCGTCCACGTCAGCCAACTGCCCAGGTTCAACGGACTGGTCGTCAGGCTCAGCGTGGGGAAGTTCTGGTCGAGCTGCGTGCGTCCCGGATACTGCTTCTGCGAGCCGCCGATACTCAGCTGCGCCGGGCCGAACTTGTGCTGATAGTTGGCCTGCGAGGCGATCGTCGCGAGCACCGAGTACGGATTGACCGTCGTCTGCCGCTGGATCCTGGTGCTGGTGACGTAGTTGAAATTCGTGGAGAGCGAGCTATTGCGCGTGAAGCTCTGCTGGTGTCCCCAGCTGATGGCGGTGTTCTGGTCTGACTCCTGGCGGGTTTCGCTCACGGCGAGATTACCGGTCACGAACCGGTCGAGCCACCGGTAGCGGAACTCGCCGTTGTACCGCATGTAGCCCGGGTCGCCGAGCTCCGCCTGCCCCGCCGAACTGCGCCAGTCCAGCGACGCCTGCGCGTCGATGAAGTCGGAGATCGCGAAGTAGTAGCCAATTCCCTCGATGTTGCGGCGGTACGACGGGCTGTTCCGGATGAAGTCGCTCACACCGAAGTTGGGTGCGATGATGCCGCTGCGACGCCCGCTACGGATGTCCTGGAACAGGAACGGCAGCCACATCACGGGTACGTCGCCGATGTACAGCACCGCCGGCCGCGCGACGACGAAGTTCCCGGTCCGCTTGATCTCGTTCGCCTTGAAGTAGTAGTCCGGAATGGAATCGCCACATGCCGTGACGGTACCGTTCGTGAGATAGTAGGCGTCCTTCGTCCGGATCGAGTCCTTGCTCATCACGAGCGTGACCCGTTCACCGGTCACCGTCAGGATTTCGCCACTCTGTGGAATGCGAGTCGACACGCCGCGAACGTTCGCGCGCCCGCGGTTGATGTCGTAGGTACCTGCGCCGGAGCTGAGGAGCGGCTCCTGGCCCGGGGTGATGAAGACGTTGCCCCCCCGCTTGGCGGGATCGCTGCCGACGCGGATGACGCCACCCGATCCCGCGTAGGCGATCGTGTCGGACTTCACGATCTGCGAATCGCGTTGGACGATGGCGTTCTTCGTCAGCTGGATCGCGCGGCTCAACGCATCGAACGTGATGAGGTCGCTCTGGTACTGGGTCGTGCGGTACCCGGACAA
>JBKJMP010000575.1:0-3388 GCA_046596395.1 Gemmatimonadaceae bacterium | reverse complement strand
AATGGCCTCGGCGCCGAAGATGGTGGAGACGCGCAGCACGTCGTGACGCGGCATGCCGCCCGACGCGATGCTCCAGATCTCCCAGTGCGCACCGAGTCCCTGGAACTGGCCGTGGCTGCCCAGGCCGACGCGCCCCCCGGCGGCGACGATCTTCGCCGCCTGCGCCGCGAAGAGCGGGAAGGAGTACTGTGACGGCGCCCACCAACCGGGCCGGCGCGACGCACGCTTCTCGACGACGCTGCGCGGCGTGAAGCGATTCACCTTCGGGTCATCGAGCACGTTCGTGTTCTGGTACCAGTAGTTCTCGGCCCACGGACCGCCGTACAGCACCACGAGCGTGGGTGTGTATGTGGTGCCGCTCTGGGCGAAGAGCTGGATCGCGTCGTTGTACAGCGGCGCAATCGGCAGCGAGTGCTCGATGCCGGCGTAGCCGTCCATCGCCTCCGTCATGTTCTTCTTGAAGTCGAGCCCACCCTCGAGCGTCGGCAGGAGACCCTGCTCGCGCGCGGCCATGA
The DNA here is from genome assembly GCA_046596395.1 of Gemmatimonadaceae bacterium. Lineage (GTDB taxonomy): Bacteria > Gemmatimonadota > Gemmatimonadetes > Gemmatimonadales > Gemmatimonadaceae > AG11. The sequence continues at coordinate 2,873 of JBKJMP010000575.1, read as the reverse complement.
TGACGAACTGGCGCGTGCGCCGGTCGCCGGCCATGTACTGCTTGATCGTTTCCGTCTTGTAGAATTCGGAGTAGCGCTTGAGGACATCGCGCGCGTCGTCGAGCGACTTGATGCTATCGCGCGCAAAGACCCCGGGCCCGGTCGCGAGGATGCGCGGCCCAACGAGCTCGCCGGTCTCCACGAGGTCGCCATACGAGAGCACGTCGGTGGTGGACGTCTGCGGATCGCGCGTGGTGGTCACGCCGTACGCGAGGTTGATGAGGTACTCCCACGGCTGCGAGCGGTGCACGCCGAAGGCAGGCCACATGTGGGCGTGCACGTCCACGTAGCCGGGAAGAATCGTCTTGCCGGCGACGTCGATGATGCGCGCGCCGGATGGGATCGTGATGGATCCCGTCGCGCCCACGTTCACAATCCGATTGTCGGTCACGATCACGTCGCCGTTCGGAATCACCTCACTGCCCCGCATCGTCACGAGGCGCGCGCCGCGGAGCACCACGGTGCCGCTCGGCTTGTCCTTCGCGACGCGGATCGTGATGTCGAGGCGGGAGGGTTCGTAGACGGCGCGCGTTTGCGTCACCGCGTTCGCGGCGCGCGGTGCGGCGGCACTGTCGGAGCCGGCGCCCGTTGCCCGGTTGCCGGCCACGTTCCGGATCGAATCGGCGCGTGAGGTCGAATCGCGGATCAGCGAGTCGGCGCGAACGACGTCGTACGTGAAGTAGGAGCGGCCGAGCGAGTAGACGACGCTTCGGCCGTCATTCGACCAGCGCGCCATGTCACCGCCGACCTTTGTCAGGCGACGAACGGGCACGGACGACCGCGCCGGATTCGTGATCGAGATGGAGGGCGGCGTCGCGCCGACCTGCGGCACTGCGGAGATGAGATAGATGTTCGTGCCCGACTGCACGATCGCGCGATCGCCGTCCGGCGAGAGCTGCACTTCCTCAGCACCACCAGCGCCTCCGCCGCCACCGCCGCCGGGAACCGGCGGATTGCCGATGCGCAGGTGCGCCTGCCGGTCGGTTCCATCGTAGCGCATCGACACCAGGCCTTCGGGGGGCTCCCACAGGTAGACGCGCGTGGAGTCCGGCCCAAAATGTGGCTGGCCGAAACGCGTTACCGGCGTGATGACGGTCGCGGCGCCGCCCCCGGACGGCAACCATACCAGTTCCACCCCCGCCGCCTCGGGGCTGCTCCCGCCAAGTTCGTCGCGATCGCGACGCTGCTCGCGGGGCCCGCGCGCGACGACGAGACGCCGGCCATCGGGCGCGTACGCCAGCTTGTCGTAGAATCCAGGCTGCGTGCTGAGTCGCTCCGGACGGCCAGTGCCGTCGGCGCGCATGCGATAGACGTCGCCACCGGCTTGTTCATTCCACGTGACGTACGCGACGTGACGGCTGTCGGGGGACCATGACGCCGAGAATTCGCCGGCGTCGCTGGTGGTGGTGAGACGTCGCGGACGGCAGGACGCCGAGGGCGCCGCACCCGTGCTGGAGGTGGCGCAGCCGGCAAGGTCGAGCACCCAGATCCTGTCGAGCGCGGTGAATGCGATGCGCCGCCCGTCTGGCGACGGCGCCGCGTTGCGGATCTGGCGCACCACGAGCATCGAGTCATCATGCGCGAAATCGAGCTTGATCGCCTCGGCGATCATCTGGTCGACGTCTGCGCTGAAGGGAATGGCCGCCTGCACGCCGTCCGGCACGCCGATGCGCCAGATCTTTCCGTGATGCGCGACGACGATCGCGCGGCTGTCGGGGGTGAACGAGAACGGCGGGAGCAGGTCGCGACTGTACCGCGATTCCTGGTCGTCGCGCTGGACGTCGGTCGCGAGCCAGCGTTCGTCGCCGGTGGCGAGTTCGCGCAGGCGCAACGCCGTCAGCGAATCACGTCGCGTCGCGTAGACGAGCCATTTGCCATCGGGGCTGAGCACCGGACGCATCGCCGAGCCGACGGCGCCGGTACGGACGAACGTCTTGCCGGTGCGGCGATCGTAGACCGCGACCTGCCAGTCGAGCGACACCTGGTTGTAGCCACCCCCCGCCGCCGTGCGGACGGCGGAGTAGACGTACCGCGGATCCGGGCCGAACGCGGCGCCGACATAGTTGCTCGGCCCGATGAACGCGGAGCCGGGCTGCGCGGCAGGCGTGGTGGTGAGTTGCACACCGCTGCCGCCGTCCCTGTGGTACATGAACAGGTTGTAGCCCGCGCCAGCGCCGTTGCGCGAGACGACGACGTACTTGCCGTCGGGCGTCCACGTCGGCGAGATGAAGACGCGGGCGTCCTCACGCGTGAGGGCGCGTGCGCCGGAGCCATCGGGGTTGATGGTCCACAGGTTGTCGGTGCCCGTGCGATCGCTCACGAAGACGATCGTTCGTCCATCGGGCGAGAAGTTGGGCTGCGCGTCCATCGCCTGGCCGCTCGTGATGCGCGTCGCCTTGCCGCCGGTGATCGGGAGCGTGTACAGGTCGCCGAGGATGTCGAAGACGATCGTGCGGCCATCGGGGGAGACGTCGAGGGAGAGCCAGGTCCCCTCATCAGTCGTGAAGCGCAGGGGCTTCGTCACGGTGAGCGGCAACTCGCGCGCCTGGTGCGAGGCCGAGTCGGTCGCGGCGCGCTGGGCGACCGCGGGCGAGGAGAGCAGCAGGGGCGCCGCAACGGCGGCGAAGAGGAGACGACGCATGAACCGGCCTCGAAGGGAAGAAAGGCGAAGCTCGATTCTGTGGCGCGGAAGAGGGTGCGGCAAGGTGCGCATCCAACCGGCAAACGACTTCAGGAAACGGCTGTCGAAGCGAAGCGGTGCGTCCGCGCGGGTGTTGAGCGGGCGCCACAAGAAAGATTGCAGGATCGCCACAACTACGGTGGTCAGGTCACCG
>JBKJMP010000560.1:0-16519 GCA_046596395.1 Gemmatimonadaceae bacterium | reverse complement strand
GCGAGCACCGCGCCGCGCAGGTCGAGGTGGACCATCAGGTCGTTGAGGTCCGACGCGAACGTCTCGTACTCGTATCCACCGGCAGGGCGGCCGGATTCACCGAACCCGCGTCGGTCGTACGCAATGCACCGGTAGCCGGCCGCCGTGAGCGCATTGACTTGCGACTCCCACATGCGGTGGCTACGAGTACGAGACGTTCGCGTCGGACCTCAACGACCTGATGGTCCACCTCGACCTGCGCGGCGCGGTGCTCGCGGGGTTTTCGATGGGTGGTGGCGAGGTCGCGCGCTACATCGGCCGTTACGGTAGCGAGCGCGTATCGAAGGCCATGCTCCTGGGCGCCGTGCCACCGTTCCTGCTCAAGACCGCCGACAATCCGCAGGGCGTAGACCGGAGTGTGTTCGACGGCATGCTCGATGGCGTGACGAAGGACCGCGTGGGCTTCCTCGAGCAGTTCTTTCCGAACTTCTACAACTACGAGCCGGGACTGGCGGGGGTGAGCGCGGACCTGATCCCGTTCAGCAAGTGGATCGCGTGGGGCGCGTCGCCGCTAGCGACGCAGCAGTGCATCGTGGCATTCGGCACCACCGACTTCCGGAAGGATCTCGCCAAGGTCACCGTGCCGACGCTCATCGTGCACGGCGACGCGGACCGCATCGTCCCCCTCGACATCTCGGCGAAGCGCTCGCACGAGTTGATTGCGGGGAGCCGGCTCGAAGTCATGACGGGCGCTCCGCACGGGTTCGCGGCGACACACGCGTCGCAGCTCAACGAGTTGATGCTTCACTTCCTCAAGTCGTAGGGACGCAGGCCCCATCTCGTGACGGCGCCAGCATGATCATCGGGCACGTCGGTCTTGCGCTCGGCGTCTCGCGGTGGTGGGACCGAATCCCCATCGTCTGGCTCATCGCCGCATCCTTCGTTCCCGACCTGTGGCGCCTCGTGCTCGCGGCGGCAGGCATGGGATGGCAATCGTCCAACTTCCTGTCGCACGCGCTTCCCGCGAGCGGGGTGCTCGTTGCCGCCACGGTGCTCGTGGGCCGGCTGCTGCTGCGCAACACCACACATGCCGTCGTACTTGGCGCAATGGTCGTCGCGCACCTGCTGCTCGACATGATCTCCGGCAGCAAGGCGATGTGGTCGGGACACTGGGTGGGGCTCAACCTCCAGACCTTCCAGCAACTCGAGTTCCTGATCGAGGCGATCCTCGTGCTCGTTGGCTGGAAGCTCGTGTGGCGCCGCTACGGCGCGGGACGTTCGACTCGCGTTGCCGTGCCGGCGATGCTCGTCGCGTTCCAGGCGATGGTGATGGCCGGCGGGATCTCGCAGCGGCCGTACGTCTTCCGCTGCCTCGCGTATCCGATGGGTGCGTGCACGGATGACACGTGGCTGACGAAGCGCTGGAACATAACCCCGATGTGGTAGCCGACCGCGGGGCTGGCGCCGCGGTCGGAGGCGATTATCTTAGTACTAAGATGAAAACGAAACCCGCTCGCCGAATCGCGAAGACGCCAGCCGCCGCCGCGACGCAGGACACGGCGCTGAAGCTGTGGGTGGTGCTCGCACGCAGCTACATGGCCATCGAGCGGGACATTCACGCTCAGCTCGCCGCACACGCGATCACGCCGATGGAGTTTGGGATCCTCGAGGTGCTGCATCACAAGGGTCCGCTCCTGCTTGGCGAGATTCAGCGCAAGGTGCTCGTGACGAGCGGGGGCATCACCTATCTCGTCGATCGCATGACCGAGAAAGGGCTGGTCGAGCGACAGGAGTGTCCGGGCGACCGGCGGGCACGCTACGCGGTGCTCACGCCCGCGGGTTCTGCCCTCATTCGAAAGATCTTTCCGGCGCACGCGAAACGGATCGGGCGTGCGGTGAGCGGGCTCACGACGGACGAGCAGGCGCAGGCGACAGCGCTGTTGCGCCGACTCGGCCTCGCCGCAGCGTCGTCGAACCAGTAACGCGACAGGCTCGCGGAAACCATCTCCGAACAAAGTATCTTAGTGCTAAGTCATAACGTCCAGCTGGTCGACGCCACCTAAGGGAACGCGCATGCAACTCTCGGGCATTCATCACCTCACGGCGGTTTCGGCGAACATTCGCGAGAACCACCATTTCTACACGCGCACGATGGGGATGCGCCTCGTGAAACGCAGCGTGAATCAGGACGACGTGAGCGCATATCACCTGTTCTATGCGGACGCCAAGGGCACGCCTGGGACCGACCTGACATTCTTCGACTGGCCGGTCGCGCCCGAGCGCAGGGGAACGCATTCGATCACGCGCACAGGCCTGCGCGTCGCGGGACCGGATGCGCTCGAGTGGTGGACGGCGCACCTGGCGAACAAGGACGGCGTGACGATCGGCGCAATCGGGGAGCGCGGTGGGCGGTTATCGATGGACGTGGAGGATGCGGAGGGACAACGCCTGACGCTCGTGGACGACGCGGGCGTAGGTGACGCGCATCCATGGGACCGGAGCCCGGTGCCCGCCGAGCAGCAGATCCGTGGTTTGGGTCCCATCACCATGAGCGTGCCGGACCTGCGCCCCACCGACGCCGTGTTGCGGGCCATCAACATGCGGCCGGTCCGGGAGTATCAGCACTCCGAGCGTGCGTCAGACACCGTGCACGTGTATGAGATGGGTGAGGGTGGTCCGGCTGCGGAGTTGCACGTCGCCGTGCAGCCCGGGCTCCAGCCGGCGCGCGGCGGAGCCGGCAGCGTGCATCACGTCGCGTTCCGCACCCCCGACGCCGACTACGACGCCTGGGCCGAGCGGCTGAATACGCTCGGGATCCGGAACAGTGGGAAGGTCGATCGGTTCTGGTTTCGCAGCCTGTACTTCCGCGAGCCCGGGGGAATCCTGTTCGAGATCGCATCGGACGGTCCCGGCTTCGGCGTGGACGAGTCGGAGGACGCGCTCGGCGAGAAGGTGGTCCTTCCGCCGTTTCTCGAGCCGGAGCGTGCCGCCATCGTCGCGGGGTTGAAGCCGATCGACTGACGCCCGGCGTACATTGAGCGCGATGCGATTCCGTCGCGCCCAGAACACGATCAAGGCGGCCACGACACTCACGGGCACGCGCCCCGCCTCCGCTGCGTGGGCCTCGCGTCGCTCACGGTTTACGTGATCGCACAATGGCTGATGACGTCCCATGTGGGAACGCGATTTGCGCCCCTTCACCTTGCTCGCCGTCTGCGCGGGCAATGAGATGTCCCTTCCCGAGGCGATGTGGCCGCACGGACTTTCCAGGACGCCGCGGGCACCGAGTGGGAGGTGTTCGAGGTGCGTCGAGCCTCCAACGCGCCGCGCGGCGTATCCGCCGGGCTCGAGAAGGGATGGCTCGCGTTCGTGAGCCGCAACGGGAAGCGGCGCTTGGCACAGTATCCGACGTCCTGGCAGCAGGCCTCGGAGACAGACCTTCAACGCATGTGCGAGGCTGCGCGTGCGTCGCAGCCCGCGAGATTTCCGTCGCGGGGCGGACGCGACCACCCGAACGCCGGACCGGGGCCGAGCATGGCGCGCTTGGCAACGGCGATGACTGAGGCCTCGGACGACGATCCTGAAAACCCTGTTCGAGCAACGGTAGGCACGTTCGCCCGCGAGGCGCGAGCGGCTAAAATGCCCGCAGTGGCGGCACTGCTCCGGCTGAAGGCGCTCCTGCTCGAGCGGTTTCCTCAGCAGGACGACGAGACGTCCAGGCGCGAAGCGCCAAACATGCGGCAGGTGCGGCGATGGTTCGTGGAGGCGTTCTACTTCGAACGCGACAATCAATCGCGGTAGGGGGACTCGTGGTATGGCGACTCGTCGTCGAAGACGAGGTCGTCGAAGGATTCCTTGATGCGCGGTGGCTCGGCACCGTCCGGCGCGAGCGCGCGTACGAGATCGACGAGCATGGGGCTCAGGTGCGCGCCGTACCGGCGGAGCATGGATGCGCGCTCGCGCTTGCGGAGCAGGAACGCCAGGATCGGCATGTCCGCCTTGGCACCGTTGCAGTCGGCGCAGGCGAGCACGAGGTTGTCGCGGCGATCGTAGGCACTCTGTCCGCGACGTGGGGCGACGTGATCGAGGGTGATCGTGGTCGCGGTGGTGCGCCGTCCACAGTACGCGCACACGGCGCCATGCTGCTGGATGAGCCACCGCTTCGTCTCGGCGTATGCGGTGCGGCTCGTGGACGTGGACGTGAGCTGGGCGGGGGCGGTGCCGTTTCCGCGGCCCCTGCGCCTGGTGGGGCGTTTTCGTGGTGTGGTCAACGACGATGGGAAAAGCGCGGCCGGTCGAGTGAGCCGCGTGTAGATGTCTTTAGTGAGGCGTCGACAAAGAGACGACCGACCAGGCGGCTGGGCCACGAGTTGGCACCACGCGCGATCCGTTCGCTCCAAGATACACCGGGGCGCCGTCCCCGTTCGTTGCCGAGCTGGGCCGCGGTGGTGGCGAACTCGCCGCCCCGCGGGTTAGAGTGAGCGTACGGATCATCTGCCCCGCTGAAGGGAGCATGAGCATTCGAGTCTTTGCCGTCATCCTCCTGACCGTCGTGATCGCGTCCGGGTGCCGCAGCGGGCAGCCGGGCCCGGCTTTTTCGAGCACCTCACTCCTGGCTCCTTCCTCGGATGCCGAGGCGGCGCATGACGAGCTCCTGCGGGCGGATCTGGGTCGTGCTGATTCTGTGACGCGACTCGGCATTGCTGCCGGGCTCACCAGCAATTTTGCGAGCGATGTGGTGTACCTGCGCGGCGGGCTGCCCATCGTGCGCAGCCGCGCGGCGTCGCAGATCGTGATTGCGGCCGAGTCGATCGGGGCGAGGACCGCGGTGAAGTGGCAGCCCGTTCGCGCGGAGACGAGCCGGGACGGCAAAAGCGGCTACTCCTACGGCTACTCGATTTACAGTCAATCACAGCCGACCGCGCCCACGATCCGGGTGGATCGGTACATCGCCTACTGGCGGCGGGAGGCTGGGGTGTGGAAGATCGCGGCGTACGCGGCGACGTATGGTACACCGGCTCCCCCCCTTACCATCCCGGCAGCGGCGCTCGACTCGATTCTTGCCGACATCCCGATGTCACGGCGGAGGGGGGTCATCGACGAGCTCCGGTTGGCGGACGAGGCATTCTCGCGCGATGCGGGGCGGCTGGGGACCGGCGAGGCGTTCGGGCGGTACGCGGCGCCGGACGCGCAGATGTTCTCGCCCCCCGGGGAATTCATCACGGGTCCGATCGCCATCACCGGATCGTTTGGGGCGCCGGTCAAAGGGAGCGCGCTGGCGTGGCATCCCGTGGAGGGAGACGCGGCGGGAAGTGGCGACCTCGGATTCACCGTTGGCAATGCGGTATTCACGGGCGAACGCGAGGACGGGGCGGCCGTGGTGCGCTATTCCAAGTACCTGACGGTATGGAAACGCCAGAAGGACGGCACCTGGCGATTCGTGGTGGATGGGGGGAGCGAGCGTCCTGCACGGTGATCAACGCACGCAAGTGTAAACGTTTTGATCACCTTGGTGCGACGCGGCGCTCGACTGTCTCCCCCACAATCGACGTTATTCGGACGGTGCGCCGCTTGGCTGGCACCATTGGTGCTCTACGATTGAGTGCCGCGCTGACGGTCCCGCCGGCGTCAAATCGCATGGCTCCATGAGCCAGCGCGACCCAATCGAACATGCAAGTGGAGAAAGAACTTATGAAGGCACGTCATCTCGTCCTGTCCGCTCTCGTCGGGCTTGCACTCATTCATCCTGCGGATTCTGCCGTCGCGCAGCGCGCCGGTACCGTGGAAATCGGTGGATTCCTCCAGCTCGATCACATGGACGAAGCCATGCGCACGAAGCGTCTGGGCGGCGGTGCTGGTGGTCGTATCGGCATCTTCCTCTCCCCGCGCTGGGAGCTCGAGGCCGACGCATCGTACACGCAGGCTGATCCGGAGCCGAGCCGCGTCTCGAAGGCGCAGATCAACTACTACGTGGGGCGACTGAACTACAACATTCCTTACGGCGCCTCGCAGGGGAACGCCGTGATCCTCGGCGTCGGTGCCGGCGGCGATCGTATCGACGGGCACTCCGACTTCATCATCTCGCCGAACATCGGCCTGCGCGCGATGCTGACGAACGCACTTGGTCTTCGCTTCGACGTGAGCGGGATGCTTGCGCCGAATCCGCAGAGCCAGACGTTCAAGTTCCCGGTGACGGTGCCGGCTCGGAACGACCAGGCGGCATACCTCTCCAACTTCCAGGCACGGGCGGGTGTGAGCTTGATGCTCGGCATGGCGCGTCCGGTAATGATGGAGGCGCCAGCCCCGGTGATCCGCGAGCAGGTCGTGACCGACACGCGCGCGGCCGACGCGGCACGTGCCCGTCAGGACTCGATCGACCGCGCGAATCGCCTCCGTCAGGATTCGATCGATGCGGCCAACCGCCGCGCGCAGGCCGCGCGTGATGCCGCGGCGAATGCCTTGGCGAATGCGCGCTCGCTGCTGAACGCACCGATCTACTTCGATTACGACAAGTCGGAAGTGCGCGACGACGCGAAGCGCACGCTGGACAGCAAACTCGACCTGCTGCGCGCCAACCCGTCGATGCGCATCCGCATCGAAGGCAACACGGATCCGCGTGGCTCGAACGAGTACAACATGGCACTCGGCCTCCGCCGTGCGAACGCTGCTCGCCGCTACCTCGTGGCGCAGGGCATCGACAACGCGCGCTTCGAGGTGGTGAGCTACGGTGAGGAGCGCCCGGTGGACCAGGGCATGACCGAGGATGCGTACGCGAAGAATCGTCGCGACGACTTCGTGATCACGGTCGGCTCCGACAACATCTCTCTGCCGCGCTAATCGTCAGGTGGCAGGAACGATGGCGCGCCCACCCGGGCGCGCCATCGGTGTATCCGGGTCCAATTAGATGCAAATGCATGTGACTGATCGGTCCCCTGTCGGGGTCGTTGTCTCGTCCCAACGGAATTCCACCAGTGCCACCAGCGGAGAATGTCATGCGGAGCCGAGTCATTGCAGGAGCGGTCGCGGTTGCATTGGTCGCGTTGTTCGCCGCCTGCGACAGCGGCAGCACCACGCCCACGGTCACAAGCACCACGTACATCTCGACGATGAGCGGTGCGAACGAGGTTCCGGCGCGTGCCACGCCCGCCACGGGCACGGCGACCTATGTGCGGACCGGGAACCTCCTCACCTACAACATCACGGCCACGGGGCTTACAACGCCGGTGAGCGCGTCACACATCCACGTTGGTGCCGCGGGCGTCAACGGGCCGGTGATCTTCCCTTACACGTCGAACGCGGTCACGAGCGGCGTGGTCACCTCAGGCACGATCGACCTGTCACTGCCAATCGTCAACGGCCAGACGTCGATTACCGGGGACTCGCTGATGAAGCTGTTCAATGCCGGACTGGCGTACTCGAACGTGCACACGCCGACGTTTGCGGGTGGAGAAATTCGCGGGCAGATCACCAAGCAGCCATAAGCGCTGCCGTCGGAGTCGCTCGTGGTGTCGACAAAGTCGAAGGACCCGCTCCCGCGCCTGCGGCGAGCTGGTCCTTCGCTTTGCGCTGCCACCCTCGCGCTGGCGATTGCTTGCGGAGGAGATGCTAGTACTGCCAATCGTGACGCGACGTACACCGCCGTCCTTCTGGGCTCGAACGAGCGGCCGGGGTCGACGCGCAGTACGGCGACCGGCGCCGCGACGATGTCAGTGGCCGGCGGCACCGCGACGTTCACCGTGACCGCGACAGGTTTCGCCACGGCGTTGACGGCCGGGCATCTCCACATCGGTGGCGCGGGCGACATCGGCCCGGTGGTCGTTCCATTCCCGATGAAGGCACAGAGCGGGGAGGTGGCGTCGGGGACCATCGACCTCACGGTGCCCATCACGTTCAATACGCTCACCATCTCGGCCGACTCGCTCCGGGCGCTGTTCACAGCGGGCACCGCGTACGTGAACCTGCACACGGCAGCGTGGCCGGATGGCGAGATTCGCGGACAGCTGTTGCGGGAACGTTAGGTCTGGCACCGCGTATCACTGACGGTATCATCCCGCCGCGCTGCTTCTCCCGGAGGTCCGCCCGTGCAACGAATCATTGGAACGACGCTCGCCACGCTGTTGCTCGCGTCGGTCGTCCATGCGCAGCAGCCCGAGCGGCGCGCATCGTCACCTCCGCCCGCACCAACGTCCAAGCCGCGGATCGGTCACGCGGCGTCGCCACCGCCCGCGCCTGCGCCAGCCCCGATGCCAGTCGCGCAACCGATCTACTACTACGCGCCGGACGGCTACGCCGTGAACGGGGCACCGTATCTGGCGCTGAGCGACGGCTCGGTGCTCGTGAACTTCGGCTATGGGTACGAACGCGTGCTGCGGGAGTGTGCTCCGGTGAAATCCGCCGCGCAGACCGACCCATGGGCGCGCGACGCGCTCGGGCGTATTCCGGATCCACCTGGGATCGCGGCGATCAAGGCGGGTACGCGCGGGCAGGCAACCGGGAACGCACCGGCGCGCAATGCGCAGGCATGCTATCGCAGCAACGGCCACGGCGTGGAGATGGTGACCCTCCGCTGAGCGCTGGAAGGTGCAGATCCTTCACTTCGCTCAGGATGACTACCGGACGCTCGCTACCGGAGAAACGGCGTCACGATCGCGGTGACGTCTGCCTTCGTGAGCGGCTCGTCGAATGCATCGGTCGCACCGGTCGTACTGCCCGGCAGTGACGTGATGACAACGGTACCCTGCGTCGTGTTGTCTTCTCCCGCGTAGATCGGCTGCAGGAATGCCGGCAGCGTGCCGCGGTTGTTGCCCGTGATCCACCCCTTTTCGCCGCGCAGGCGGCGGATCGCTGCAGCGTGCCGCGCCTCGACCGAGTGAATGGCAAGGGCGGCGGTAAGCGCCGTCTCGTCTGCGATGAGCCGTATCGCCTGACCCTTGTACGCGCGCACTCCCAGGTCCTCGAATGCCTGCGCGAGGCTCCGGAACGTGTCGTACTGCGTGGGGAGAAAGGCGAATCCAGGGAGGGCGCCTTTCGCCGTATAGTCGAACGCCGGCTTGCCCGCAGGCGTACCGCCGCGGCTCACGATCAGGGCTTGAAGCGCCGTCACGTGCGCTGCCTCGTGCGCCGCGATCGTGGTGAACACGATGCGATCCCCCGCGGGAATCAACCCCGCCGCAGCCAGTCCGCGTGCGTAGAAGTCGGATTCCAGGTGCTCCAGCAGGAGCGCGAACTGCAAGGCGTCGAGGGCGTCGTCAGCCGTTTGCATTGGGCCCCTGCACGAACGAGTCGGGAACGCTCGCGAGCGACACCCGCTCGGTGAGGAACGCAGCAGCCTGCGTCATCACCGTCGTGGGTTGGAGCGCATCGTCGAAGGGCTTCGGTGCGAAGTCTCCGGAGAGTGGATTGATCATCGCGCGAATTGCCGACGCATGCCGTGCTTCGACCGACACGATCTTCGCCGCGGCCAGCAGGTTGCCTCCGTCGGCGAGGAACTGTGCCGCACCGTTGTACGCCGCAACGCCGAGATCCTCGAAGGTGCGCGCGGCGTCGAGGACGGCGGTGCGATCCTGGAAGTTGAGTCCGGGATACAGCGGCGTAAGCGTGAAGGTAGCGTCGACCGCCAGGACGGCCTTGAGGAACTCGCGATGCGCGATCTCGTGATTGCGGATGTCCGTGAGCACGGCCTGCTCGGCACTCGTGAAGCTGGAGCCGGCGAAGTTGCTCACCACCTGCGTGTAGAAGTCGGCCTCGAGCTGCTCGAGGGCATAGGCGAATTGCAGCACCGCGACGTCGCCCTTCGAGAAATCAATCGAGATGCGCTGCCCGGAGCCGGGCGCGGTGATGCCGCCCGTATTCTCCCCATCCTGGCACGACAGCAACGCACTCGGGAGGAGGATTACCGCACCGCCCAGCCCCATGAGGCGCATGAAGTTGCGCCGAGTGACGAGCGCGCGCAGGTCGGCCGCACTGCGGACCTCGACGGTCGAATCGCCGTGCGTGCGCGGACGTCGCTCGTGCTCGTGTCCAATCATTGAAATAGCGCGCCTGGCGGTGGAGGTCGATTGACGTCTCGCATGCGGATGCTTCAGTTTCGCCTCATGCTGCGACGTTTCCTAGTGAGGCCGGGCACGACATCGACGATTGGCCGCGTCGTGACGACAATGCTGGTGGTAGCAGGCTGCGCCGCTCCCCCCGTCGATCCGGCTCCAACGCCACGCCCGGTCCCCGCGGAAGCACGGCCGCCGGAGCGCGCGACGCCGCCGGCACCGGCCCCCGTGCGCACCACACCTCCGCGAACGGTGGACACGACGACACGCGCCGCAGCGCGCCGGGACAGCGCTCCACCCGCAGCGCGCCCGCGCCGAGCCCCGCGGCCGGCGTCGGCGCCTCGGGGCCGCCTCCCGCGCGCTCGAACGGACACGCTCGCCCCGCGTGAGCTCGGCGACAGCATTCGGGTGTGCTCCGGCGGCGACGTGACGCTCGGTTCCAACCTCGACCGTGACTGGGCGCGGAACGCGGCGCAGAGGCTCAGGACGTCATACGGCCGGAGCGATCTCCCGTCGGAGCTGGTGCGGCCGCTCAAGCCACTCGTGGACGGTGCCGACGTCGTCCTCCTGAACGCCGAGTCGGCGATCGGGGAGGGGCCGTCGCCGTCCAAGTGCGGGCCGCGATCGACGAACTGCTACGCGTTCCGCGCCCCGCTGAGCGCGGCCGACGCCTTCCGCAGCGTGGCGCCGAATGCATCCGTCGTGGCAAACGTCGCCAACAACCACTCGCGAGATGCGGGGCCGAGCGGGCAAGTACGGACGGTGGACCTGCTGCGCCGCGCGGGCGTGTTCGTCACCGGTTTCGACACGATCGCCACGGCGGTGCCCACGCCGGCGGGCGACACGATCGGCGTCCTCGGATTCTATACGTCCGTCGATTCACCCGACGCACGCGATACGAGCGCCGTGTACCGTCACGTCGAGCGCGCGTCGGCGCGCTATCCGGTGGTCGTGGTGACCATGCATCTCGGGGGCGAAGGGAAAAGCGCGCAGCGGACGCGCGATGCGACGGAGGTGTTCCTCCGGATCGATCGCGGAAATCCCGTGGCGTTCGCCGATGCCGCGGTACGCGGTGGAGCCGCGCTCATCGTCGGCCACGGACCGCACGTCCTGCGCGCGATGGAGTGGACGGAGCGCGGGGCGCTCATCGCGTACTCGCTCGGCAACCTGCTCACGTACGGCCCCTTCACGAATGGCGAGCCGCTGAACCGTGGCGCCGTGTTGTGTGCGACGATCGACCCCACTGGACGGGTGGCTGAGGCGAGGGTCGCTTCGACGATCCAACTCGCGCCGGGCGTGCTGGAGGCGGATCCCGACGCACGAGCCGCAGCGCTGATCGACTCACTCGGCCGCTTGGATTTTCGCGAGAGCGGCGCGCGAATCGAGCGGGATGGGGCCGTTCGCCCGCGCTCGCCGCGCCAGCGAGAATAACGGCTAGGAGTCCAGCTCTCCGATCACGCGCCGCACGCCCTGCCAGGCGCGCGACATCCGCGACACAGGCCGGCCGATGTCACTCTCGATCACGGCACCGGCCACGCTGCTGGCGTGCACGTACCGCCCGTCGCCGACGTAGATGCCCACGTGGCTCACGCCACGCTTGGTCTTGCCAAAGGTGAGCAGGTCCCCGGGACGGAGACGAGCGGTGTCGCGGCCCACGGGCAATCCCGCGGAGGCCTGCTGGATAGCGGTGCGTGGAACGCGAACCTCGATTGCCGCCATGAGGTAGCGTACAAGGCCGCTGCAATCGAACCCGCGCTCGGGGGTCTGCCCGCCGGACAAGTACCTGGTGCCGACTTGTGCACGCGCGAGCGTGACGAGTGAATCCCGTACCGACTGCGCGGAGACGCTGAAGGCGGCAAAGGGCTTCGGGGCGTCGAGCATCCCGCGAGCTCGCTGCGCGAGCGCAGGCATCGCACACAGGAACACCAAGGCGCACCCAATGACTGGGCGCAGCAGGCGAGGTGTGTGTGGTGCGGACTGGAACAAGGGCAGCGTCGGAAAAGTGCAGATCCCTCGACTGCGCTCGGGAGGACAACGACAGAGCGCTGGGGATGACTACGGGGTGGCGGGAACAGAGAAGGGATCCTACCTGACCAGACCGGCGAGGTCAACCGTTGCGACCGCAGGGCTCAGGTCGTCAGCGGATGCCCAAGAGCTTGTGCGTCTGGATGCTGAGTCGCCACAACGGATGCGCGAGACAGTAGGCGAGCGCGGCCTCTGTGTTCGCGCGTGTCTCGTTCGGCGAAGCGGCATCGAGCGGCTGCAAGAAGAACGCGTCGAACGCCAGCGACGCGAATCGCTCGGGTTGCGCGTCCGGGTGTAGTTGCGGGTACACGAGCTTGAGCTCCTGACCGCTGGTGAGCACGAGTGGTGCGTCGGCCTTTGGGCTGACGCACACGTGATCGATTCCCTCGGGGGCGAGCTGCGTTCCGTTCGTCTCGACGGCAATCTCGAATCCGCGCTCATGCAGTGCGGCGGTTGCGGCCTCATCGAGCTGCAGCAGCGGCTCCCCGCCGGTGCACACGACGAGCGGCCGGCCGGATACCGCACGTCCACCCGCGCGATCCGGCCAGCGAGAGAGCACGGCATCCGCCAATGCCGCTGCCGTCGCGAACCTGCCGCCGTCGGGACCGACGCCGAGGAAATCGGTGTCGCAGAACTGGCAGACCGCCTTGTGCCGGTCCTGCTCGCGTCCCGTCCACAGGTTGCAACCGCTGAAGCGGCAGAACACAGCTGGGCGGCCCGCGTTCTGCCCCTCGCCCTGCAGGGTGTAGAAGATCTCCTTCACCACATAAGGCATCGGTCAGCCCGGGGAGACGTAGGCGGCGGGATCGTCCTCGCCTGCCTTGGAGAATCCCTCCAGCCGCAACCGGCAGGCGTCGCAGTGTCCGCAGGCCCGTCCGTCAACCGTTGGGTCGTAGCAACTGAGCGTGATCGAGTAATCCACGCCGAGCGAGAGTCCGAGCTTCACGATCTCGCGCTTGCCAAGTGACATGAGCGGCGCCTGGATGCGAAGCGGCGTGGTCCCCTCCACGCCACCGCGCGTGGCGAGGTTCGCCATCTTTTCGAAGGCATCGACGTACGCCGGACGACAGTCGGGATAGCCCGAATAGTCCACGGCGTTCACGCCGATGAAGATGTCGGTCGCACCGAGCACCTCGGCCCACGCGAGGCAGAACGAGAGGAAGATCGTGTTCCGCGCGGGGACGTACGTGATCGGAATGCCGTGGGCGATGGCGTCGTCGTCCCGATCCTTCGGCACCGGGATGTCCGACGTAAGTGCCGAGCCGCCGAACGTGCGCAGGTCGATGTCCACGACCACGTGATCGCGAACATCGAAGTGCCGCGCGACGCGCCGTGCCGCGTCGATCTCCGACGCATGGCGCTGGCCATAGCGAAAGGTCATCGCGTGCACGTCGAACCCCTGCGCGATCGCCAGCGCGAGCATGGTGGTGGAATCGAGGCCACCGGAGAGCAGCAGGACTGCGGGCTTTGCGCGCATCGACGTCAGGCGCGCAGCGCGCGATCGAGATCCTCGATGAGGTCGTCGGGATGCTCGAGGCCGATCGAGACGCGCAGCAGGTTCGGCGGAGCGAGCGTGCCCGGCCCCTCGACGGAGAAGCGGTGCTCGATGAGCGACTCGGTGCCGCCGAGACTCGTGGCGCGCGTGAAGAGCTCGAGCCGGCCCGTGAGCGCGAGCGCCGCGGCCTGTCCGCCAGCGAGCTCGATGCTCATCATGCCGCCGAACGCGCTCATCTGCCTGGTGGCCAGCTCGTGCGCGGGGTGGGACGCGAGTCCGGGATAGTTCACCCGCTCGATGGCCGGATGCGCGTGGAGAAACTGCGCGACCCGCATCGCGTTGTCGCAGTGTGCGCGCATGCGCCACGGCAGCGTCCGGATACCGCGTAGCAGTAACCAGCAGTCGAACGGGGACGGCACCGCGCCCCCAACTCTCTGGATGAGCCGCAACCGCTCGACGAATTCGTCATCGCGCTTCGCGATGAGCGCACCGCCGAGCAGGTCGCTGTGACCACCGAGGTACTTGGTGGTGGAGTGCATCGAGATGTCGGCGCCGAGGGCTAGCGGCAGCTGAAGGACAGGCGTTGCCCACGTGTTGTCGACGACACAGCGCGCCCCGACCGCATGCGCGATGTCGGCGAGACGCGCGACATCCACCACACGGACGAGCGGGTTCGACGGCGTCTCGACCCACACGATCCTGGTCGTCGGGCGGATGCGTCGCTCGACGGCGGCGAGGTCCGTCATGTCAACGACGTCGGTCTCGAGACCCCATGCGCCGAAGATCTCGCGCAATTGGCGCAAGGTACCGAAGTACACATCGTCGGGCGCGAGCACATGATCACCTGGCTCGAGCGCCTGGAAGACCGCGAGCGTCGCCGCAGATCCCGACGCGTAGGCGAGCGCCGCTGTGCCTCCCTCGAGCGCCACCAGCGCCTTTTCGAGCAACTCACGATTGGGATTGGACGTGCGCGTGTACTGGTGGCCTCCGCGATAGCCGCCGTCTGTGTCCCGCTCGAACGTGGTGGAGAGATGGATCGGCGGCGTCACGGCACCCGTGGTCGGATCGATGTCGTGTCCGGCGCGAACGGCGACCGTCTCGATGCGCATGTGCTGGATGGGTAAGGGCGGGAGCAGTGGAATTCGGAAGATAAGGCTCCGCCGTTCCTCGTGTCGCGGTCGCCATGGCGATGGCATTCAACCTGCCTTCTTTCCGGCCATGCGCATCCTTTTCACAGGTGGAACCGGCGTGCTCGGGACGGGCACGGTTACCGAGCTCCTTGGCCGCGGGCACGAGATCGTCCTGCTCAGCCGTCACGCGAACGACGACGCGCGGCAGTGGCCGGACGGCGTCACTCCACGACAGGGCAATGTCGCCGAGGCGGGCACGATTCACGGCGCGGCGCAGGGATGCGACGTCGTGCTGCACATGGTGGGCGTGGTAGAGGAGACGCCCCCCGAGGCCACATTCGAGCGCGTCAACGTCCAGGGAACCGCCAACGTGCTGGCCGAGGCGACGCGCGCAGGCGCGCGCCGGTTCGTATACGTCTCCTCACTCGGCGCACCCACGGGCGAGTCCGCCTACCATCAATCGAAGCGCGCTGCCGAGAAGGCGGTGCGCGGGTTCGAGGGGTCGTGGACGATCTGCCGGCCGGGAAACGTCTACGGTCCGGGGGACGAGCAGTTCTCGATGCTGCTCCGCATGATCCGCGGGCCGAGCCCGATCATTCCCAAAGTCGGTGATGGCGACCAGCCCATCCAGCCGATCTGGTGGGACGACGCGGCACAGGCGATTGCGTCGATCGTGGAGCGGAGCGACCTGGACACGCGTGAGCTCGACCTCGCCGGTGCGGAAGTCACGTCACAGAACGACCTCATCGAGCGTTTCAGCGTCATTACTGGACAGGAGGTCAGCACGCTTCCGCTCCCGGATTTCGTCGCCTCGCTCGGTTCGAAGGCGCTCAAGGCGATTGGATGGGACGCGGGGTTCACCGACGACCAACTCACGATGCTCAAGGAAGGCAACGTGATCAGGAGCGGCGACATCAACGGCCTCACCGTGCTCGGCATCACCCCGACACCGCTGGACGTGGGACTCCGCGCGCTCGCCGACCAGCAGCCCGAGCAGTTGCCCTCGCGCGGCATCGGCGCGCTCAAGCGCAAGCGGTTCTGGGTGGACATCACCGGGAGCACACACACCCCGGAATCGCTGTTCCAGCTCTTCGCGCAGCGCTTCGACGACGTGACGCCGTCGCTCGTGGATGCGCAGGCGGAGCCAGGCACCACGGACGACCTGGTCGAGGGCGCGTCGTTGACGCTGGCGCTACCAATTCGCGGGCACGTGCAGGTGCGGGTCTCGGGACTCGAGGAGCGCCAGGTCACGCTCATCACGCTCGCGGGACATCCGCTCGCCGGTGCGGTGCGCTTCCTCTCCGAACAGCGTGGCCAGGCCCTTCGGTTCCAGATTGAAGCGTACGACCGCGCGGCCAACGTGCTCGACCTCATCGCCATGCGCACCGTGGGCGACCACCTCCAGGACCGCACGTGGATGGAGACCGTCGAGCGCATGGTGGAGCTGAGTGGCGGCACGGCGGCGGGCGTGCAGCACGACGGGGAGTCGCTCAGCGACGACGAGGCCGAGCGGATCTGCACGTGGCTCGAGGAGCTGACCCTCGAGCGGAAGCGCGCGGAGAACGAGGAGAGGATCGCGGCGGCGTAAGCGCCTCTCGTGAGCGTGAGCGTGAGCTTCCAGCAATGAGCATTTCGAGCTCGAGCTCGAGCACGAGCACGAGCTCTTGCCTGCTCAAAGCTCGAAGCTCGCGCTCATGCTCATCGCTGCGGCTCAGAGTCTCGCTACCTCCGCCGGCTTCTCGACCTCGTCCCACATGACGTCGAGGGGCCGCGACTGGCAGTGCGAGCCGCATCCGAGGCGGTACCGATTTCGCGCGAACCAACGGTAGAACCGATCTGCGATTGCG
>JBKJMP010000553.1:0-20836 GCA_046596395.1 Gemmatimonadaceae bacterium | reverse complement strand
GGCATTCATGAAGGC
Organism: Gemmatimonadaceae bacterium; assembly: GCA_046596395.1. Taxonomy (GTDB): domain Bacteria; phylum Gemmatimonadota; class Gemmatimonadetes; order Gemmatimonadales; family Gemmatimonadaceae; genus AG11. The sequence goes on along the minus strand of JBKJMP010000553.1, from coordinate 20,821 downwards.
GCGAGCGACGCGCCCATTGCCATCGTCGAATGGATGCACCTCACTGATGACGAACATGACAGCGACGGCGCGTTGGAATGCGTGTGGGAGGGCACGAACCAGGTCGAATCCCAATCTCAGGGTTCCCTGGAGGTGCTGGGGATCCACGAAGTGAGAGTCGCCCGCCCGGTTTCGCTTCGTCTTGAACGCCCCGGGCCGCGTCTCGCCGCGCTGGGCGGGGATGACTGAATGCGTGTGCCTGAGCTGCTCGACGAAGGAGTCGAAGGTGGCGAGGCTGTCGACCCCTTGTGACATCGCGACAGGACTGCCCACCACCGTATATGTGCCCAGAACGTCGTGGGCATCGGCCGGGCGCGCGGCCGGGATCACGCCGTCGAACACGATGGCGCGCGCCTCCTCGACCTCGAACTCCGTGCCCTCGATGAAGTTCGAGAGGTAGGCGTCGAAGAAGGCAGAGGTCGCGAAACTGGACCCCTCCTCCGACGCCGCGTACTCGGCAGGCTCGTGGGCTCGTAGCGCTGCGAACAACGATTGAAACAGCGACTCCCGGCCCACGTCGGCTCGCCGGAGAGTTCTTCGGCATCAGCGGCCCTGCCCGAATCTCATGTGGGTATTTTTGTGCAATAACGCGCTGGTTACGCCATTTTTCATGCAATAGTGTTGGCCTGCCGTGTCGGGCACGCGAGCGTAAGCGCGAATTATCGTCCTGTAACGTGCCGGAACTGTCCGCCGCGCGCCTTACGCGATCAGCAGGTCGGCCGGAATTCCGAGATGAGCGCGGAGCGCCCGGACCTGTTCCATCGACAACCCGCGCTTCCCGGAGAAAAATTCGGACGCGCGCGCCTTGCCCCCCATCAGCGGCACGGGATCGGTGCGTGTGAGTCCCTTCTGCTCGAGCATGAAGGCGACGACGCTCTGCGGCGTGCCGCTCCCGTCGCGCGACGCGAGCGTCACGCCAGCGTCACGCCAGCGTCAGGGAATGCGCCCCACCCTGCCCTCCGGCCAGCCTTCTACACGCACGCGCTGCGTCGACCGACGGCCGCCGATGGTCATGATCACCACATAGTCACCGGGTTCGACGCGGCGCAGGTCGCGCGGATCGGTCGGGCCGCCAAGCTCGCGCGGACGCGGCTTGTCACGGGCGAGGTCCCAGGTCACGCTCTGCAGCCCCGCGTAGCCCGGTCCCGTGAGCTTGCGCACCGTATCCCCTGCGGCGCTGGTCACGTACACGTCGATGGTGCCCGGCTGGGCGTCGCGGAGCCAGTACGTGATCACGGCACCGCGCGGGGGGTTCGGCGCGACCCATGGACGCGATCCGTACGCCGGGTACGTGTCCGTGTACCGGTACTGGAGCGCCGGGGTCACACCGAACAGGTGCGCGCGCTCCGCGAGCAGCGTGTCCGTCATCTCCTCGAGGGCGCGCACGTCGGCCGCCCACACACCTCGGCCGTGCGTTCCCAGCACCAGCTCACGCTGGCGGTACGAGAGCGCGAACTTCTCCACCGGCACGAAGGGCAGGTTGCGCCCCAATCGCTGCCATCGCTGCCCCGCATCGACGGTGACGTAGGCGCCGATGGCCGTGCCGACCCAGGCGAGCCGCGGGTTGAAGGGGTCCGCATACACCGTCAGCGAGCCGCCATCGGCCGGAAGGCCGCGCACGAGCAGCGTCCACGTCCGTCCGAAGTCGGTGGTGCGGTAGACGTGCGGCCGATAACTGTCCCGGTGGTGGCAGTCGTAGGTGAGCCACGCGGCGGACACATCGTGATGGCTCGGCGCGATCGCGCTCACGAAGCAGTTGGTCGGGGCTCCCTTGGGAAGGTTCGCGGTCAGGTTCGTCCACGTTTTCCCGGCATCGCGCGTGAGCCACACGAGCCCGTCGTCGCTCCCGGTCCACAACACGCTCCGATCGCGGGGGCTCTCTGCCACGCTGAAGAGGGCGTGGTAGCTCGTATTGCCCCCCTCCGGGGCAGGGCGCGCCCGGTCGGCGCGCGTCATGTCGGGGCCGAGCACCTCGAAGTCGACACCGCGCGCGCCGAGGTCGCGCAGACGGAAGAGGACGTTGGCGCCGGCGTAGAGCACGGTGGAGTCGTGCTGCGACAGGACGAGCGGTGCCGTCCATCCCCAGCGGTACGCGTACCCCGCGTCGGCGCCCGCGTCGAGCGGAACGGGCTTGATGTTGTCCCGCTTCCATTCACGGGTGTCCAGTCGCGACATGTTGCCGAACTGACTTTCGCTGTAGATGATGTGCGGGTCGTGCCACGGTACCTGGACCCACATCCCGTCGCCGCCGTTCACCGCGTACCAGTCCGCCTGGGTCACGCCGGTGGAGTCGCGTGTGCGGCTCGGACCACACCAGACGCCGTTGTCCTGCAGTCCGCCGCACACGCGGTAGGGCGTCACGCTGCTATCGACGATCACGGTGTAGAACTGCCCGATCGGCAGCTCGGCGTGCTCCCACGCCCGGCCGCCGTCGTTGGTCACGTACGCGCCCCCGTCGTTCCCGAGCACCATGTGCGCACTGTCGGCCGGGTCGATCCACAGCGCGTGGTTGTCGACGTGCACATTGTACAGCGAATCCGTGGCGAAGGTGCGGCCTCCGTCCTTCGACACGAGCAGCGATGACGCGAGCACGTATACGTGCTGGTCGTTGGTGGGGTCGACGACGATCTCGTCGTAGAAGTAGTGCGGGTTCGCCGCGAGGTCGTTGACCTGCGCCCAGTGGTCCCCGCCATCGGTGGAGCGGAAGACCCCGCCGAACGGTGCCGCGCTGACCTCCGTTACGCCGCGATCCACCGCGAGCATCGCATACACGGTGCGCGGGGTCTTCGCGGAGACGGCGATCGACGCACGCCCGATATTCCGGGTCGGCAGCCCGGTGCCGCGTGCCGGGGCGGTGAGCCTGGTCCAGGTGGCCCCGCCGTCGGCGCTGCGGTAGATGCCGCTGCCGCTGCCAGCGCCCTGCATGTGTGAGCCGCCGAGGCGCACGCGGTGCCACATGGCCGCGTACAGGATTTCGGGGTTCGACGGGTCGATCTCGATGTCGGTGGCGCCGGTGGTGTCGTTCACGAAGAGGACACGCGACCAGTGCGCACCCCCATCGGTGGTCTTGTAGACGCCGCGCTCCCGGTTCGGGCCCCACAAATGCCCGAGCGCGGCGACGTAGACGATGCTCGGGTTCGTGGGGTGGATCACCACGCGGGCGATCGAGCGCGAGTCTGGGAGCCCCATCAGGCGCCAGGTGCGGCCGCCGTCGGTGGACTTGTGCACCCCGTTCCCCCACGACTGCGAGCGGAGCGAGTTGCGCTCTCCGGTGCCGACCCACACGACGTTCGTATCGCTCGGCGCCACGGCGATGTCGCCGACGGTCTGATTGCGCAACGAGTCGCCAACCTGCCGCCAGGTCGTACCGGCGTTGGTCGTCTTCCATACGCCGCCACCCGCCGCCCCGACGTACATCGTCTTCCGATACGGAACCGGGATGGCGAGCGCGGTGACCCGCCCGCTGTACGCCGCCGGCCCCAGGTTGCGGAACGAGATCTTGCCAAGCAGGCGTGTGAGGGGATCCGCACTCGCGCTGGCCGAATCGGCGCTCGACGCGGGCTGGCCCTCGGGGGGGCGGCTCGGATTGCCCTGACGCAGCGTGGTATCGCCGCCAACGGGCCGGCCCTGCGCGCCCACGGTGGCGGCGAGGATGAGGACGAGCAACGGCGCACAGTGGTGCGCGGTGAGGCGGATGGAAGGAGTCACGACGAGAGGCACGAGGTTGGTTGATCGGAGGCGCCAATGATCGCCCTCCGCGCTTAGGCGACGCAAGCAGCCGACGCGCGTCTCCCTCGGTCGTACATGGTTTGGCCTGGCGTCACGCTTGTCCACCGTCGGACCGACACGGGCAGAACGAATCGCGAGCCATGCGAGGCGTCGGGAGTGGCACTGGATGCGTGCCTGGTTCAGCATCCCTATCCAGACCGTCGCATGACCTGGCCAGCGTCTCGAAGACCTGCGCGCTCGCGAGACCTAGTCCAGCGACCGCTCGACGCTGCTCGTCAGGATTCCGTTGATCTCGCCGTTCAGGTCACGCAGCGGCTGATACACGATATCAAACGTGCCTTCCGACAGCTCCTGATCCAGTCCCCGGCGAAACCGCACACGGACGCCCGCCGCCTCGTACGGTTTCCCGGTGTCATACACGGTGTCGAAGATCTCGGGGAAACCCTGGTCAACCAATTCCGGAAAGGCGTTCCGCAGCGTCAGACCTACCACGTCTCGGCCGCCAAGCACCTCCCGCGCGAACGCATTCACGATCTCGAAGCGATGCTCGGGCCCGCGAGTGACGGAGATCGCCACTGGAATGATCGCTATCACGTCCGCGATTCCCTGACGGACGGCCTCGTCGCGCAGGAGGCGCATGCGGTCCGTGATATCGCGGATGAACAGCATCGCGCCGTCCCGTACCGGCACCACCGTGACCGCATGCCAGGCGTACAGGCCGGGATAGAACACCTCGAAGCGACCGCTCAATCCGCGCGTCGTGGCCCGCTCGATCACCTCGGCGGCCTCGCTCGTTCGTGCGTCCTGCGCGAGCGTCCAGAATGCCATCGCCTCGAGTGCGTCCGCCTTCAGCCGGAATAGCCGCTCCGCCTGGGAATTCGCCGACCGGATGGAGCCGTCCCGGTCGAGCAGGAGAATTCCGTCGGAAGTGTGGAGAAACAGCGCATCGGCTTCGTCAGGCGCCAGCGTGTGCGGCATGAGGAATTGGCTCGGGAGCGGGATGACGATCGCGGCATCGGCCGGCGGCCTCCTCATCGAGGTGGCGAGCGGCTCGTAGTAGCAGCTCAACGCGGTACGATACAGCGCCAGCCGGTCGGAAAAGTAACCCCCTGGTTCAGATCGCGCGATCGGTAGCACTCGATGGAGTTCCAGACGGCGACCTCGACATCGGATTCGCTGACGAGTAGCGTCGACGTGTCGGTTGCCTCCCCTCCGGAAGTCGACGGCGAGTATGGCGGGCAGACCATGGTGATGGGCATGGTCGAGCCATCGCTTGCATCCCGAGGCCATGACGGCGCACCTGCGGCTCTACCAGGAACTGATGTTCGCACCGTCCGAGCTCACGCGCGCCGAGCGCGAGACGGTGGCCGTGGCGGTATCGCGCGCGAACGACTGCTTCTACTGAATCACGCATCACGGGGCGGCCCCCCGCCGGCTGGTGGGGGCCGGCGAGCCGCGGTCCCGGGGGTAGTTCACCCTTCGCTCGCCAAGAGCTGTTCGGCTACCTCCCCAATGTCGCGCCCGCGGAACTGCGGCTCCGGGATGCCGGGACGCAACGCCTGCCCTGGTCGTGCCACGAACGCCGCCCGGCACCCGGCGGCGAGGGCACCGGCGACGTCCCACGAGTGCGCGGCCACGAGCACGATCTGGTCGATCGGCACGCCGAGCTCGTGGGCGGCATGCTCGTATGCCTCCCGGGCCGGCTTGTATCGCTCTACGTCGTCGGCCGAGAGCACCCGGTCGAACTGCTCGCGCAGACCGGCGCGAGCGAGCACCCGGTCCGCCGACTCGCGCCGGGAGTTGGTGAGCGCGGCGAGTGTGAAGCCAGCGGCCTTCAGACGCTCGAGCCCCGCCAGGACGTCCGGGTGGGCGGGCAGCCCGCCGAGCGCCTTCTTCAGCAGCTCCCGCGCGTCGTCCGTCACGTCGCCGCCCTGCTGGGTGGCGACCATCCGCAACGCGTCGTCCGTGAGGCGGTCGAAGCTGCGGTATTCGCCGACGACGGTCGCCGTGAGGAAGAGCTCGAGCACCTGCTTGAACCACTTCTTCCGGATCTCGCCCGCGTCGGTACCGCCGAAGATCCTGGCGAAGGTGTCGTCCAGTGCCGCCATGTCGAGCAGCGTTTCGTTCACGTCGAACACGATTACCGGTTTCATGCGGGTGTTCCTCCACCGTGCGAGTGCGAACCACGACGCACTCCCCGCGCGACGCCGTCACGACGTCGCGAGTGATGCGCCCGTCGAAGGCGGCCTGCTCACATCATGTGCGGGCGGTCCGCATCGGCGGCATTCGGCTCGGTCGGGAACATCAGTCCCCGCACGTACGGGCTCGACTTGTCACCCTGCTTGAACGCCATCGCCGTCTTTGCGTAGAAGGCGCGTGCGTCGCCCGCCGCGCGCTTCCCGGTGATGACGTCGTGCGCGAGGTTCAGCGCGAGGTAGTTCATCTCCTCGACGTCGCACTGGGCGGAGAGCTCGCCGCGCGTGCGATGGTAGTAGACGCTGCCGTCGTACTCGTTCAGGTCGTCCAGCTTGTCAGCGGGAACGCGGTGCTTCACGGTCTGCGTGAGGTAGTCCGTGTGCGCCATGGGAAAATTGTGCGGGACGTCGTCGCGCGCGATCGCCGTCTTCACGAAGGGCCCGTTGCCATACCACTCCACATTGCGGTCGCCCATCACCGTGGGCTCTCCGTACTTGGCCGTCATCAGTGCGATGGTCTCACGCTGCTTGGTGGGCCACGAGGCGACCATCGCGTTCGCGCTCCCACGCGTCGTCATGACGGTACTGCCGGATTCCATGCGTGTCGTTCCACCGGTTCCACTCGCGCAGGCGGCGAGCGACAGCGAGGCGAGCACCAGCGTCAAGCGCGGGGCAAGATGACGGACGGGATGCGTGCAGGACATGACGACCTCCTGGTCGGTTGGGTGTGCGATGGCTGCGCGCCTCGTGGTGCCGCGATTCGCGCGCGGGAAGGCGCAACCAGTCGCACCCCGTAATGCATGGCCTGCGCCATTCTGGTGATGATGTGTGTCACCAGTAGGTGGCCTGTATCACCAACTGCTGCACCTTGCGAGCGCTCCATGGCACGCGGCTCGCGCTGACGGGTGCCCGCTTGCTCGCGTCGCTTCTGCCCTCCGGCCAGCAAACCGACATGAACGATCGCCGTCTGGAGATCGCCACCAGCATCCGTCATCGCATCATGAGCGGTCTGCATCTGGGTCGCCTCGAGCCGGGCGCGCGCCTGCCGAGCACGCGCGAGATCGCGGAGGAGTTCGAGGTGGCGCCACGCACCGTGATGGCCGCCTACCGGATACTCGAGGCGGAGGGCCTGGTCGAGCTCCGTCAACGCTCCGGCATCTACGTCGCACTGGGCCGGAACACCGGCGTGCTCCTGACGCAGCTCGCCGGCTGGGTGACGGACGTGCTGCTGCAGGCACGGGCGCGAGACGTGGCACCGATCGCGTTCCCCGAGCGCGTGCGACGCTGCCTCGAGACCCTGCGCTTGCGGGCGGCCTGCGTCGCTGGCAACGCCGACCAGCTCGACCAGATCTGTCACGAGCTTAACGACGACTACGGCATCGCGTCCGAGCCGCTCGCGCCGGACCAGCTCGCCCGGCCCGGCAGCGACGCGCAACGCGTCATGGCGCGGGCCGACCTGTTCGTGTGCACGGCGGCGCACGCCGTCGAAACGCACTGGATGGCCCAGCGACTCGGCAAGACGGCGCTCACGGTGACGCTCCGGGCCGAGCTGATGGCGGAGATCACGCGGCAGCTCGCCCGCGGGCCGGTCTACTTCGTCGGGACCGACCCCCACTTCCGCGATGCGCTGGCGCTGATCTTCGCGCCCACGGGGTATGGCCACCACGTGCGCCCGATCATCCTCCGCGAGGATGATCCCGACACAATTCCGGACGACGCACCGACGCTCGTGATGCGCCGTGCGCACGAGCAACTCGGTGATGCTCCGCTCGCGCGGCGGGTGCACCCGGTACGACGTGTCTTTTCCGACGCAATGGCGCGCGCTCTTCTGCGCTTCGTGATTCAGGCGAACATGGCCGCGATGGCCGCACGATCGGAGACGCCGTGACGAACATGAGACAAGACCCTGCTCTGCGTGGCGATGGTCGCGTGAGCGCGACCGACTCTTTCGACCTCGTGGTCCTCGGTACGGGGGCCGGGGGCTCGTCGCCCGCGGCCAGGTGCCGAGAGGCCGGCTGGCGCGTGGCCGTCGTGGATGACCAGCCGTACGGCGGCACCTGCGCAGTGCGCGGCTGCGATCCGAAGAAGGTGCTCGTCGGCGCCTCCGAGGTGGTGGACTGGCAGCGTCGGATGCAGGGCCATGGTGTCGCCGGTGAGTCGCGCATCGACTGGCCCGTTCTGATGCGATTCAAGCGCACGTTCACCGACGCGGTGCCCGAGCGGCGCGAGCAGTCACTCCACAAGTCTGGCGTCGAGACGCTGCACGGGCATGCACGCTTCGTGGCGGCGGATCGTCTCATCGTGGGCGACCGGGAACTCGAAGTCAAGCATGTTGTCATCGCGACCGGCGCTCGTCCCCGGCCCCTCGGCATCCCGGGCGAGGAACATGTCTCGACGAGCACCGCTTTTCTCGAGCTCGACGCGTTGCCCGCCCGCATCGCCTTCATTGGCGCGGGCTACATCTCGTTCGAGTTCGCGCATCTCGTACAGCGCGCCGGAGCGCAGGCCGTCGTGCTCGGACGCGGCACTCCGCTCGGTCACTTCGACCAGGACCTTGTCGACGCTCTGATCGACCATTCGCGTCACGTCGGCATCGACGTGCGGCTCGACACCACCGTCATATCCGTTGAGCGCCAGTCCGATACCGATGCGGGATCGCGGTACCGTGTTCACACGGAGACGAACGGGCACGCCGGCACGGTCGAAGCAGATCTCGTCGTGCACGGCGGCGGACGCGTGCCCAACACCGACACACTGGATGCGGCGCGCGGCGACATCACGATAGACGCACACGGCGGCATGGCGGTGAACGAGTATCTCCAGAGTGTCTCCAACCCGCGCGTCTACGCGGCTGGCGACGCCGTGCTGCCGCCTGGCGCCATCCCCCTCACCCCGGTCGCATCCCACGAGGGGGCTGTGATCGCGTCGAATCTGCTCCACGGCAATCAGAAACGACCTGACTATCGCGGGATACCCAGCGTCGTCTTCACGGGCCCGCCGCTCGCCGCTGTCGGCCTCACCGAAGCCGAGGCGCGACAGCAAGGGATCGACGTACGCGTGCAGCGTGGCGATACGGCCGGCTGGTACTCCAATCGACGAGTTCGGGAACCAGTTGTGATGTACAAGACGGTCATCGTGGTGAAGTCAAACCGTCTGCTTGGCGCCCACCTGCTCGGGACGCACGTCGACGAGATGATCAATCTGTTCGCCGTCGCCATTCGCTGTGCGCTGCCAGTGACTGAGCTTCGACACATGATCTACGCGTACCCGACAAGCATGTCCGACATCCCGTACATGCTGTAGTCTTTCCCGAGAGCTGGAACGTGGCGCCGATGGCACGAATGCGAGGGGCCGTCCGAAAGGACGGTCCCTCGCTTCGCCATTGTTCCTGGCTACGTGGATCATCCGCGTGATCGGACAAGGCGGTGCCAGGCCCCCCGATGCCGGGCGCGATGGCGAGCGCGCCAAGTCGATCTCTGGTGAAAGAGGGTTGAGCCTCGCCCGTATGCGGCGTGTTCGTCGAGCCTCCCGAACCGTGCTACTCGCTCACGCCGTCCGCGAGGATGGCATCACGAGCTTCACGTCGCTCCGTGGCCTCTCGAAGGCATGGCATGCCGCGAGCTGCTGCTCCGTCCGCGTGAATTCACTCCAGTCCATCGCCGCCGTCCAGCGCTGTGCGTACGCCAGCACCGCGATCAGCGTGTCCGGATGGCGCTGTCGTGTGAGGTTGCGCAGCCCCTGCAGATACTCATCCCGATAGACGGTCGGGATGATGATGCGCGACTGTTGCTTCGAATGCAGTTCGGCATTCATGAAGGCGCGAGCGACGCGCCCATTGCCATCGTCGAATGGATGCACCTCACTGATGACGAACATGACAGCGACGGCGCGTTGGAAGGCGTGTGGGAGGGCACGCACCAGGTCGAATCCCAATCGCAGGGTTCCCTGTAGGTGCTGGGGATCCACGAAGTGGGAGTCGCCAGCCCGGTTTCGCTTCGTCTTGAACGCCCCGGGACGCGTCTCGCTACGCTGGGCGAGGATGACTGAATGCGTACGCCGGAGCTGCTCGACGAAGGAGTCGAAGTTGGCGAGGTTGTCGACCCCTCGGGACATCGCGACAGGACTACCCACCACCGTATATGTGCCCAGAACGTCGTGGGCGTCGGCCGGGCGCGCGGCCGGGATCACGCCGTCGAACACGATGGCCCGCGCCTCCTCGACCTCGAATTCCGTGCCCTCGATGAAGTTGGAGAAGTAGGCGTCGAAGAAGGCAGAGGTCGCGAAACTGGTCCCCTTGTCCGGCGCCGCGTACTCGGCGGGCTCGTGGGTTCGTAGCGCTGCGAACAGCGATTGAAACAGCGACTCCCGGTCCACGTCGTACGCCTTCCCGGCCAGCCGAGCGACTGCGCTGGGGGCGCTGACCGGTCCGGGGCGCGAACCCAGCAGCGCGCTCGCGATCTTGTCGATCACTGCGAACTCCCTGTCGGCATCCAAGGCAGGCGCCAGTGCCCGCGCCTCGTCGCGGAAGCGATTGACCGCCTGCTCGCCGCCCGATTGAAACGCGCTTTCGAGAATGTCTTCCGCCTCCGCAGGGCGCACTCCGCGCGCGACGCGCGTGCGCTGGCGCGACGGCTTGAGCGCCTCGAGCAGCGCGCGGGGGCGGGACGCGATCTTGAGCCCCGGGAGCATGTCGTAGTCCCCCGGTGTCGGTCCGGGTCCCTTCGAAACCCGGATCCGCAGTCCTGGAAGCTCGCGCTCATATCTTGTCCGTCCGACCAGGAAGACGGAGCCATCCGGCTCCGGTGCCATGTGCAGCCCCGTGCGAAAGCTGATGATCGCTCCAGGAGCGAGCAGCCCGACGACACGCCAGCGGTGACGTGCAATGAGCGCGTCGTCGGGCTCTTCCAGGCTGCTGGTGTAGAGGCCCAAGCCAAGGGGGCGGATCCCCCCCTGCATTACCGCCCGGCCGACCGCGTCGCTGATCGACGAGTCGCTTCGGAACAGTTCCGGCCACGCCCAGCTTGCCGCAGCGTTTTTCGGCATCAGCGGCCCTGACCGAATCTCATTCTGGTATTTTTGTACAATAACTCGCTGTCTACACCATTTTTCATGCAATAGTATTGGCCTGCCGTCTCCGGCACGCAAGCGTAAGCGCGAATTATCGTGCTGTGACCTCCAGGAAATACGGGAATGCGTACATAGCGGAGAAGGTGCGCTCGGCCGGCGCGTTCACCGGGGGGCCATGTGCGGGCCCTGGCCGATGGCGTAAGCCAGCTTGGCGAACCAGCTCAGCGCGGCGTCTTCGACGTGAAACTGGTTGAGAGTCATTCGGTCGGTGGCCTGGGTTTCCTTGGCTTCGAAAGCCTTTGTAGCTCCTTCGACACCCTCTCGAAGTGAGCATCGACAGGCCGCGGCTGCGCGTCGCTCAGGGCCGTGTAGCGAGCATATTCCAACTCGGCCTTCGCCCTGGCCTTCTCGGCGGACGTTCCTCCCGCATTGTCAAGCAGGGCACGCCCCGACAGCTTGAGAAACTCGTCCAGCTTCGTGATCCACTCCCGCATCGTCATCGGCTTGCGCTCCAGTGCCTGAAGCTCGGCGTACTCGAGGTAGAGGTTTACAATGCGGTTCAGAATCTGGAGCTCATCCTCGGTGAGGTAGTTCTTCGCGACGGAAACTTCGTCCTTCCGGACGACACCGCTGTCGCGCGTCGAGAGGAGGCCCATGAGCGGCTTGGCGGCGTCGGCTCGCTCGTGGACGATCTCGGCGGCGGTGTGACCATGCGTGGCGAAGTGCATCTTGTTCTGCACGGTGGCGAAGAACTGTTCCGAGAGCGCGGCGTCCGGCGTATAGTCCACACTCGTCGCGTAGATGTCGAGCACCTTCTGGTAGAAGCGCCGTTCGGAGGAGCGGATGTCCCTGATCCGCTCGAGCAACTCGTCGAAGTAGTCGCGCTGTCCCGCGCCGGGCGGGTTCTTGAGCCGCTCGTCGTCCATCGCGAAGCCCTTCACCAGGTACTCGCTCAAGCGTGCCGTGGCCCACTGGCGGAACTGGGTGCCCCGCTGGCTGCGGACGCGGAATCCGACGGCGAGGATGGCGGGCAGGCTGTAGTGCTCGACCCCACGCGCGACCTGACGGGCACCCTCGGTTTGAACTATTCGATATTGTCGAATAGTTGCCACGGCCTCCAGCTCTCCCTCGGCAAAGATTTCCCTGAGGTGGTGGTTGACGGTATTCACGCCGATCTGAAACAGCTCGGCCATGAGCTTCTGCGTCAGCCAGAGGCTCTCCTCCTCGAACCGGCATTGAACGCGCGTTCGTCCGTCCTCGGTCTGGTAGAGGATGAGCTCCGATCCTGGCGGGCGCTGGTCGGTCATACCGCGGCGCGCAGGTCGGATTCGATGCCTGCGACGCTCAACTGTCCGCCCAAGAGTTTGGGAAGGAGCGTGTCGCGGAGGGTGGCGAGGGTGCGTGATTCTTCCTCATTGCATTGCATGCTTGCGAAGATCGGAGCGATGGCCGAATCGAACGCGTCCAAGAGTTCGCCCGTTGGTACCACTTGCTTGCTCAAACAAGCATGGTTTCGATTCAGCCATGGGACGGCCGAGTCGGAAGAGAGGTTTCCAAGTCGCTGCGATACCAGCGGGTAGTATAGGAAATACAAGCTTCGGCAGCCTCCGATAGGCACAACGACAAAGGTCGTATCAATGGGAAAAAACTCCGAGTGTGCCCACGTTACGACTCCGGGATTTCCTTTGCGACCGACGACAAGATCGGGGCCCGAAACCAAGCTTGTGTCGTGCCCTCCAACCTCGCCATACCGTAGAGCACCGTTTGCCCGCAAGATACAGCACCAGTTGCCCGCAACATCCAGCGCGAACTGACCGGCAGCCACGATACCGTCTGCCCGCGCGATACGGCACCATTTGGCCGCAACGGGACGTGGAGGCCAAGGTGGGTGAGTTACCAGCGCTCACCCGACGCGTTCGCCCGACGGCGGTCCGGCGATCAACCCGCTCGCCACGGGATCGCCGCACGCGTCAGGTCCGGGCCGTCGCTCGCCGCGCGCCTTACGCGATCAGCAGGTCGGCCGGGATCCCGAGATGATCGCGGAGGGCCCGGACCTGTTCCATCGACAAGCCGCGCTTCCCGGAGAAAAATTCGGACACGCGCGCCTTGCCCCCCATCAGCGGCCCGAGATCGGTGCGTGTGAGTCCCTTCTGCTCGAGCATGAAGGCGACGACGCTCTGCGGCGTGCCGCTCCCGTCGCGCGGGTAGTGCTCCTCCTCGTACGCCTCGACGAGCAGGGCCAGGAACTCGAGGCGCTCCTCGCCTTCCCGCGTACGATCGTCGGCGCCCGCGTCAACGAGTCGGTCGATCTCGGCGACGGCCGCCTTGTACTCGCGGGAGTTCCGGAGGACGTGCGGTTTCGTGAAGTCCAGAAGTGCAGTGGCCATCTTCCCACTCCGTTCGGAGGTGACGTGCGGCTTACAGCCGCTTCCGAGCCATCAGGCGATCGTACTCCGCATGCGTGACCACATGGCGGACCAGGGCGAGCCCGCGACCTCGCCGGTTCATCTCGACGACGAGACGGTACTTGTTGCCGACGATGTTGAAGACCGAGATCCCCCGCCCGATGACATCGACCGAGGGGAAGTCCGCTTTCACCGCCGCCGTGTTCGCGTATCGCTTGTGCGCCACAATCCGGTCCCACTCCAGGAGCTGTTCCCTGGCATCCGGATACCGGCCGGCGAAGTCCAGCAGCCGCTTCCTCGAAATGACGTGCATGCGCCGTTCTCGCGTCCCGCCAGTACGGTTTCCAATATGGGAACGGCGCCGTGTCGTGTCAAGCGGCGGTGTCGACTGCGCGCTCGCGGGACGCCCTGTCCCGTCGACTTCGTCGGCCCCTTGAAGGCGTGCTCCGGCGGACCCGTGCGGCCGTCGTCAGCGCCGGAGGCCCCACCGAGCGACGGCGAGGGTCGGGGCATCGTTTACCCCAACGACAGCGCCGCCGGAGCAGAAGGCTCCGGCGGCGCTGTAATCGTTGATTCACGAGGAGCGGGCGACCGGACTCGAACCGGCGACGTCCAGCTTGGGAAAGAGACCGACATCCGGGTTGGACCCGCGGTGGACCCTGCGGAAGGCCTGCGAGTCCGTCACGCGACAATGTCCCCCCGATTGCTGCCACGGCGCGCCGCTTGCGGGGAGCTCCCCGTATCCGCGTAGAGCTCCCCCGTCGCACAGCTGGGCAACCGGCTTGGCCGACTGGTCGGCGGCGGGGCGCTCGTGCCGTGCCGATAAGACGAGACAAGGGGCTGAGTTCGTGCACCTCCCACGCACTGGAGACACACTGATGGCAACGATCGAACTGGGTACCTATCTGACCGAGAAGAATGCGAAGTACCACGAGTGCATCGAGGCATGCGTGGCCTGCCTCGTCGCGTGCGAGATGTGTTCCGACGCCTGCCTCGATGCGGACGGCGTGAACGCGATGGTCACCTGCATCCGCCTCGACCGGGACTGTGCCGAGATGTGCGCCGCGGCGCTCCGCGTGATGTCGCGAGGCGGTCCGCTCGCGGCGGCACTGTGCGCCGCGTGCGCCGACGCGTGCGATGCCTGTGCGTCCGAATGCGAGCGCCACGCCGCCCACATGGATCATTGCCGAGTCTGCGCGGAGGCGTGCCGGCGATGCGCCGAGGCGTGCCGCGCCATGGCCGCCTGAGGATCGGGCGACTTTCCCCTCACCCATCGACTGGGACAGGGTGCTCCGGTACGCCAGCGCGCAATTCCCGCGCTGCGCCACGATCCACCGGCGCGGCCCTCGTCACCGTCAAGCGCGTCGGCCGTCGCCGGTGTCGCGCGCGTCGCCTCGCGATGCGCCATCGGCAGCGAGCGGTACCATCAGCTCGTCGCTCGGGCTGATGAGTACCGCCGGTTCGTCGAACGTCTCGGACGCCAGGCGGGCAAGCCGAGCGTCCACGTCGGCGGACATCGCGTCGGCCACCGCCCGGCTGACGCTGCCCTCTGCCGCCGCCGCTCGCAAGTCACGACGTTCCACGACGAGCAGCCGGCGCACCGCACTGATGGCTTCATCCCGACGGAGGGAGTCGTCCGCCTGGTGCACGGCCGCCAACCGTTCCTGCGCGGCTCGACGGCGCGCTTCCACGCGCACGCGAATGTCTTCCAGGACCTGCGGATGCGCCAGGTATTGGCGGCGGATCGCCTCGAGTTCGTGCACGGCGGCGTCAGCCACGAGAAGCTCGTGACGCGCGTGCTCGAACACGTGGGCGGACTTGCCTTGCTGTACGATGCCCAGGACATGCAGGAGGCGTGACATGGTCATCCCCTGCAGGAGCAGCGAGAGCAGGACGACACCGAACGTCATCGTGATCAACTGTTCGCGGTGCGGAAACCCGATGGGGAGTGCCAGGGCGAGGACCATCGACAGGGCACCGCGCAGCCCGCCCCAGGTCAGCACGGCAATCCATCTCGGCGGCAATCGCTCGATGGTCGGGCGCAGGATCGCCGCCGTCGTAGCGACGACTCCCAGACGTGCGAGCAATGCGCCGGCATACGCCACCCCGATCAGGGCGCTCGACGCAAGCAGAACCTCCGGGCGGACCTCGAAGCCAATGAGCATGAAGACGACAGAATTGAGCGCGAACGCCAGGTAATCCCAGAAGCTCTCGACGGCGAGCTGCGTGGATGGGGACATTCCAGTGTTCCACCCGAGCGTGCCGCAGACCATGCCGGCCGCAACCGTGGCGATCACTCCCGAGAAGTGGAATTGCTCGGCCACCGCAAACGAGCCATACGCGGCGATCATGGTGAGTGTGATCTCGATCAGCGGCTCGTCCACCCGCTTGGTCACCTGCGTCGCGGCGAACCCGACCAGTGCGCCAACGGCCGCGCCACCTCCCACGATGGTGACGAACTGGAGCCCCAGCGAGGCGGCACTCGTCGCCGCCCCGCCGACGAACGCCAGGATGAGCGTGAAGAGGACGACGGAGGTGCCATCGTTGAGGAGACTCTCTGCTTCCACCAGCGTGCTGAGTCGGTGCCCAACCTTGAGTTGCCTGAACAGCGCCACCACGGCAATCGGATCCGTTGCGGCGATCAACGCGCCGAAGACGAGCCCGTAACGCCACGTGAAGGTCGGGTCGAGACCCAGCCAGCCCATGACCGGCGTAACGATGGCCGCAGTCAGCCCGATCGCCACCACGACTCCCGGCACGGCGAGCGCACCGACCGCGCGCCGATTCTTCCAGAACTCGTTGATGTCGAGGTTGAACGCGGCCTCGAACAGCAGCCCCGGAAGGATGACCGCGAACAGCAACTCCCGCGTCAGGTGCGGCGCGTCGACAACCCGAAGCGCCCCCAGCACCAGACCGACCATCACCAGCGCGACCGTGTACGGCATCCGCAGGCGGCGCACGAGGATGGCGACGGCGGTCGCAGCCGAGAAAATGAGGACAAAGCTGGTCTCGGGCGTCATGCTCGTATCCTGGGCCCTGGAGGCAGGCAGTCAGATGTTCAGGCTCGCCTCGCGCCCCTGTCGACGCTATAGTACGGGGCATGCCCCCCAACGAGCAAGTCAGGAGCACTGCTTTCGCGAGGTCGCGTTCACATCGGCCGGGCGCCCTGACGGAGCAGGACTTGGCGGTGACAGCGAGTGTCGACGCGTTCCGCCGCATCCTTCGCGCGCTGCGCCTTGCCGCCACGAAGACCCAGATGGCGGCTGGCCTCAGCGCCGCCCAACTGTTCGTGCTTCGTGCCTTGCAGGACGGTGCGGAGGCGTCCCTCTCGGAGATCGCCGTCCGAACCATGACCGACCGCTCCTCGGTAGCCGCGGTCGTGGAGCGTCTGCTCGCTGCCGGGCTCGTCGCGCGCGATACGTCACGTATCGATCGCAGAAGGGCGGCGATCGTCGTCACGGCAGAGGGGCGCAGGATGCTGCGCCGCGCGCCGGAGCCGCCCACCGCGCTGCTCGTCGCTGGCCTGGAGCAGATCAGCCCTGCCCAGCTCGAGGAACTCGCGGAGGGACTCCGTGCCCTCACGGATGCGATGGGACTGAGCGGTCAGAAGCCCGGAATGCTCTTCGAGGATACCGTCCACGCGGCAAGGCCTCGCAGGCGGCGACGGGGGATCCACCCGTGAGCCGTTCGGAGCTCCCCGAAGTCCTGCAGAACCTGATCGGCGACCACATGCCGTCGATGGACCATGTGGCGATACTGCTGGACCTGCGGAGCGCGCCGGAGACGCGCCATTCCGTCGTGGCCGTTGCCGGCCGCACGCGCCTGGACCGCGCCGTCAGCGAGCGGGTGCTGCGGGAGTTGACGGCGTCCCGTATCGTGTCGCGAGTCGGCGACCTGTACGAGTATGATCCCGCTGCGGACATACGCGACACGGTGGACAGTCTCGCGGAGATGTATCACACGAAACCGGTCACCCTGGTGCGAGCGATTTACGACCGCCCTGCGCGCGCGGCGCATAGCTTCGCGGATGCCTTTCGGATCCGGAAGGTGGAGCCATGAACGTTGGCCTTGTCGTCTATGCACTCTGCGCCCTGACGAGCCTCCTCTGCGCGACCATGCTCATGCGCGGGTACCGCCGCACAGGGGTGCGTCTTCTCCTCTGGAGCGCGCTCTGCTTCGCCTGCTTCGCCCTCAACAATGTGCTGCTCATCGTCGATGAGCGCATCCTGCCAGCGCGGGATCTGTCGCTCGTCCGCTCAATGCCCTCGCTCCTGGGGATCGCGCTCCTACTGTATGGATTGATCTGGGAGACCGACCGATGAGCGGCCTGCAGGACGCCACACTCTTCATCTCGGGCATGCTGGCGGCCGGGTACCTGGTGGCCGGCGCATACTTCCTGAAGTTCTGGCGGCAGACCGGTGATCGCCTGTTCGGTTTCTTCGCCGCCGCGTTCGGCCTGTTGTTCATCCAACGCATTGCCCTGGCGCTCGCGAGCGATCTTGTCGCCGACACCGCATGGTACTACGCCGTGCGGCTCCTGGCATTCGCTCTCATCGTCGTCGCCATCGTCGACAAGAACCGTAGCGCGTCATCCTGAATGCAGGGCCCCACGAGCGCCGACCGCTTTTCACGACATCGCGTGGCCAGTGGGGTGCGGCATGTGCAGGACAAGCTGGCACATGGCCTCGGAGTGGGAGAAGAGGAGCGCACGGAGACCGTCGTCTCGATGCTCCGGAACAACGCACGCCGGACGCCGGGCTACTGGATCCAGCTCACCCTCGCGATGGGCATCGCAACGCTCGGACTCGCGCTCGGAAGCACGGCGGTGGTCATCGGCGCGATGCTCGTCTCACCGCTCATGGGTCCGATCATCGAGCTCGGCATGGGGTTCGCCGTTGGCTCGTCGCTTCTCGTGATGCGGGCCGCTTTTCGGGTCGCTCTGAGCATCGTGGTGGTCGTGACCGGAGCCGCGCTGTTGACGCTCGGCTTGCCCTTCCACGAAGTGACGACGGAGATCTCGACTCGCACAGCGCCTACAGCGCTCGACCTTCTCGTCGCCGCGTTTTGCGCTCTGACCGCGAGCTACACCACAGTCCGGCCTGGGTCAGACTCGACATCCGCGGCGGCCGGCACGGCGGTCGGTATTGCCCTCGTGCCGCCTCTCTGTGTGATCGGATTCGGACTGGGAACGTTTTCGCCGCCGACCGCCAGCGGCGCTGCCCTGCTCTTCACCGCCAACCTGTCCGCCATCCTCGTCCTCTCCGTCGTCAGCTTCTTCCTCCTTGGCTACAACCAGGTCGATGCGGCGGTTCTCGAGCACGACTTCATTGCACCAGCGACGACGCGTTCGGACCTGCTGGCGTACCGCATTCATCAGGCTATCCATCGCGTCTTCGGATCGCGGTACGGTGGGGTCATGCGCGTCCTCGTTCCCACGGCGTTCCTGGGAATCGTCTACGTGCCTCTTCGCCAGGCGCTCACCGACGTGACCTGGGAAGTTCGTACGCGTGATGCGGTCCGGCGCATCGTTCGCGACGAGGATCCGCGCGCGATGCAGACCACGCTTTCCGTCGATCGCGCCGGGTTGACGATCCGGCTGCTCGTCATTGGCACGGCCGACCGTGCGCGCGTCCTCGAGGACAGCTTGATCGCGCGCGTGGCGCGGAAAGTCGGCGTGACGCCGACGGTCTCCGTGGTCGCCGTGCCCGATGCCCGCATGCTGCGCGAGGCGGCGGCTGTGGCCCGAACGCCGGTGGCGACGCAGCCGAAGGGCGTCGCACGGATCCGAGAGAACGCGGGCACGGCGCTCCGAAACGCATTCCCCCAGGAGGCCGGTCCGCTTCTGGACTGGTCGGTCGGCCTTGACGGCGGCGACACCGCTCGCTTCACGGTCCATCACCTCGGTGCCACACTCGGCCCCGCCGGGAATGCGCTCCTTGGGCGCGCCCTTGCCGTCGCCGTGGGCTCGCCGGTCATCGTCGCTGATGTCGCATTCCCGAGTGACTGGTATGCAGCCCAAAACGGGCGCACTTCAGTCTGGCTCGACTCGACCCGGATCCTGCTCACCCGAGTCGCCGGTGCACGCCGCGCCGTCGCTTGCGTCGAGGGCCCCGCAGTTGGGGCCTCTCGTACGACGGCCCAGTCGCGGCTGGTGCTCGCAGCACTACAGCAGTCCATGACCGCTCGCGCTGGACGGCTCAGCCTCAGTCCAGGACCGCGATGGCGCGTCAGAGTTGCCGTCGATACATGCGCCGTCGGTGTCCAGACGGATCTCCGCCCTTCGGCGACGCCCGCGCCGCAGTGAGGGCTGGAACTACTGAATCTGGATGTACAGTGGCACCGGCCAGAGACGCAGGATGTCTCCACGGGGTGTCGGCGGCCGATCATTCTTCGCCTTGGTGAACTGCTTCCACCCGGCAAACTGCACCGGATCACGCTTGATGTCGCGCCAATAGGTGTCACGCTTCATCCACGCCGGCCCGAAGCCATCCATGTGCATGACGAACTGCACGCGGGGATCGAGCGCGATCTTCTTCACGTTCGTCACGCCGCCCGGAGTAAAACGGTGCACGACGAGAATCTTGGGGGGCAGATTGTGCTTCTCCACGAGGCCGGCGAGAAAGCGCGTCGCGTAGTTGATGTCGGCCGCGTCATACGTACCGATGCGCTTGCCCGGAATGCCGCCGTTCTTCATCGAGAACTCGGGATCGATGCCCAGATGCACATCCGGGCGGATGAGAAACTTCTCCACCCACGGCAGCTCCTGCTGGAGCGTACTCTGGCCAACCTGCAGGTCGAGGAAGAGCAGCGCGTTCCGGCTCTTCGCCCATCCGTAGACCTTCTCGATCATCGCGCTGTCGTGGCGCGTGCGGTACTTCCCGCTCGAGCCCGGGTTCGGATCCGCGACGAGGACGATCACGTGCAACGCGGGTTGTGCAGGATGCGCGGGATCGATCCGCGTCCACGCCGCGATCTCCGCATCGAGCTTGCGCAGCATGTCGTCGGATGCGAACTCCCCGAGTATGCCCATGCGCTTCGAGAGGGGATTGCCGTAGAACGCGATGATGCGCTTCGCTGGCAGGATCGACCCCGGCAAGGGCTCGGGACCCTTCACTGGCCAGAGCGAGTCCAGATTGCTGCCCATGTCGCCGAAGGCGAGGTGCCGGTCGCCGGATTTCGGGCCCATGAATCCGATCGTGCGCTTGCGCGTCGTGTCCTTCGACACCGCACTGTCCGCCACGCTCGGAGTGGCGGGATTGCGCCTGATGGTCGTCGTATCCATCACCGTCGCTCGGCGCGCCGCGACGAGCGAGTCGACCGTATCCGCCGGTGCGCGCTGATGGGCGGCTGCGGTAGCACCTGACGCCCGCTGGGCGGGGGTGGCGG
>JBKJMP010000446.1:0-2957 GCA_046596395.1 Gemmatimonadaceae bacterium | reverse complement strand
AGCAGGTCCGGCGATGCCGCCAGCACCTGCGGAGGAAGCTGGTCGAGCCACGCGCGGATCATCTGGTGCCGTCCACTTGCCGCCATCGGCGCAGCGATGCGGGCGACCACGCCCGCGGCAACCTCGTGATCGCCCGACGCAAGCAGGTGGTGGACCGCCTCCTCGCTGTCCTCGCGCGCGAGGTGATACGCCGCCGCATTGCGATGCACGGCCGTCCGTCGCTCGGCCGACACGCCTGAACGGCGCAGCAGGAAATCGCGGAACAGGTTGTGGTAGCGGAAGCTTCCGTGCGTGCTCACGAAGAGCGAGCTGTCCTCGAGAAAGCGGAGCACCGCTGCCGAATCGGTCGTGCCGAGCACGTGGTCGCAGACGTCGGCATCGAGGCGACGCAGCAGCGCAGTCTCACCAAGGAACGTGCGAACCTCTCCGCTCTGGCGGAGAAAGACTTCCTCAGCGAGGTAGTCGAAGAGCAGCTCGGACGGGCCAGGTATGCGTTGAAGCAGGGTGTCGAGCGCTTCGGCGCGCGAGGCGCCGAGGCTGTCGCTGAGCATCTGGAGGGCGATGGGCCAGCCCTCGGTCTCGGCCGCCACCGCAGTGGCGATGGGATGCGAGAGTGGCTGGTCGAGCCGGCGCTCGAAGAGTTGCGCTACCTCATTCGTCGTGAACGCCAGCTCGGCGCGCGACACCTCGAGCATTTCCCCCGATGCGCGCCAGCGCGCACGTCCGCGGAAGCTCGGCATCCGGCGCGCCGTGATCACGAGGTGGAGGAAGGGCGGCATGCTCTCGACGAGTCGCCCGATGATCGCGTTGACCTCCGAGCTGTTCACGCGGTCGTAGTCGTCGAGCACGAGGATGGTCGTACGCGCGAGCCCGTCGAGCAGGTCGTTGCTGAGCGCATCCACGGTAGAGTCCCAGAGACGCGGCGCCCGGTCACCTTGCTCGAGGAGCTCCAGCGCCCGCGTCCCGATCGAGCTGCCCGCCGTTCGGAGCGCGTGGATGAGATGGAGCAGGAAGACGTGCGGATCGGCTTCCGTTTCACCCACGTTGTACCACACCTGGGCGAGGTCGGTGGTCGCCAACCATGACGCGACAGCCGTCGTCTTGCCATAGCCCGGCTCCGCCTTCACCACGGTGAGCGGATACTCCAGCGCCCGTGCGACGATCGCGTCCACGCGAGGCCGCGCGATGATGTGCCGCCGCATCGTCGGCGGCACGAATCTCGTGCGAACGACGAGGTCGTCCCTCGGGGTCAGAGGTCCCTCGGGGTCAGAGTGGGTCGGCTCACGGGGTCAGAGTGGGGTGGCTCATGGGGTCAGAGTGGGTTGGCTCAAAAAACAACCTCGGGTTCGAATGCGGCCCACCCCTTCGATCGCACGAGCGCGGTGTGCTCCCCGAGCAAAGGCGCGGGACGCCGGATACTACCCGGAACGCTCGGCGGCATCCCCGTGAGTGCGCTTGCCTCAGTGCTCTCGAGCACCTCCAGCACCGATCGCACCACACCGTTGGGCACTCCCGCCCCATCCAGCAACGCGATCCAGTGTGCGGCCGGCCGCTCGCGGACGCGCTTTGCGATCGCGCTCACCACGCGGTCGCGGTGCGCCAGCCGGCCAGCGTTCGTACCCGTCGCCTCATCCCTTGCGAGGTCGGCCAGCTCCAGCGCACCAGCACATGCAACCCACTGCGCGTCATTGCCGACGGCGATCACGATCGAGCGATCGGCCGCCTCGAAGACCTGATAGGGCACCAGGTTCGCATGTGCGTTCCCCCAACGCCGCGACCCCGCTCCCGACACGAGCGCATTCTGCGCCACGTTCACCAACGCCGCCTCGGCGCTCGCCGAAAGGGAGATCCTGACATGTTGTCCCTCGCCGGTGCGGGCTCGCGCGACCAGCGCGCCGAGAATCGCGATGGCAGCGTCCTTTCCGGCGAGCACGTCGGCGAGGGCGACGCCGGTCTTCATTGGCGCACCGTCTGGCTCCCCAGTGATCGACATCCAGCCGCTCTCGGCCTGGACGACGACGTCGTAGCCCGGTCGGTTCGGCTCGTTGGCAAACCCGGCGATCGTGCACCAGACGAGCCCCGGGTGCCGCGCGCGTACCGCATCGACGTCGAGGCCCCGCCGCGCCAGGACACCGGGCCGGAAGTTTTCGATGACGACGTCGGCGTCGGCGACGAGGTGCTCGAGCAGGGTCCGATCGACCTCGAGGTCGAGATCGAGGGCAGCGCCGAGCTTGTTCCGGTTGACGCTCAAATAGTACGCACTCTGACCCCGACGGTCGAACGGAGGCCCCCAGCCGCGGGTCTCGTCGCCGCCAAGCGGGCGCTCGACCTTGATGACGTCGGCACCCATGTCTCCCAATATCATAGTAGCGAGCGGGCCGGCGAGAACGCGGGTGAGATCGAGTATTTTGACGTGACTGAGCATATGCTGTCGCTATTTTGGTGCTTTAGAGCCCGCTTGGAACCCGCCGGAAAAGGCCCGTTCCAGTGAGAAGCGCGATATTCGAGGCCGAGAATGCCTCGCGCGAGTTGTCAGGAAACCTTGCGTAGCTGTCGAAAAATCATATACTTGGCGCGACAAATCAGGACCGTCGCCCGTGCGGCCGAAACTAGCTCGCCGGACCGCGGCCTTCAATGAACGGGAGTTCCTCCCGCGCACCGAGATAGGTCCGAAACATGGTGGATAAGGACGTAGAGGAGGACAAGGCGCCAGCACCTCCCGCCGCTCCACGGCGCGGCCCCGGGCACCGGGGCGCCGACATGCGCGACACGGTTGCCGAGATGGCAGAGCGTGCCCAGTTGATCAGTCAGGAGGCCGGCAGCAAGGTCTCTGCGGCAATGAAGGACGTCGTCAGCGCTGCCGCCGGCCTGGCCGGATTCGCCATCGAGAGCGCCCGCGACCTCGTCCAGTACATGGTCCGGCGCGGCCAGATGACGCAGGAAGAGGGCGACAAGCT
>JBKJMP010000444.1:0-9918 GCA_046596395.1 Gemmatimonadaceae bacterium | reverse complement strand
CGCGCGGGTGGCCGGGCTTTGGCTTCCTCGCGTCGGAGATCGAGCTCAGGCGATTCGGAAAGCGTTAAGGGCGGTCCTTACTTGATCTTCCGCAACTCGGACACGGCCGCGCCATCTTTCCGAGGATCCGATGCACCATGGTTCACCCGCGTGCGGAAATCGCGCCTCACCGCCTGGCCCGCGCCCATCCGCGTGGATGAAAAGTCACCGCGCATCACGATGCGGTGGCCGAGTGCCGTGAGGGCGGTGCGCGTCGCCTCGCTGAGGCGCGACTCGACGTTCACGTCACAGCCGAGAAAGGTCTCCTTGGTGAAGCGCGGCGCATCCATCGCGGCCTGGATGTTCATCCCGAAGTCCGCGATGTTCGACACGTACTGCGCATGCGCCTGCGCCTGGTTCCATCCGCCCATGATGCCGAACGCCACGCGCACGCTGTCCTTCTCCATGAATGCCGGGATGATCGTGTGCAGCGGGCGCTTTCTCGCCGCCAGGACGTTGGGGCTGTCGGCATCGAGGGTGAATCCGCCGCCACGGTTGTGCAGCACGAAGCCCGCGCCGCCGACGGCGAGCCCCGCGCCAAAACCCACCGACGAGTAGTTGCTCTGGATCAGCGAGATCATGTTGCCCTCGCGGTCCACGGCGCTGAGGTACGTGGTGCCGTTGTCCGTGATCGCAGGCGCCCCGGGCTCCACGGCGCAGTTCGCGCGCGCGGGATCGATCAGGCGGGCGCGCTCCGCAGCGAACGGCTTCGAGCGCATCGTCTCCACGGGTATCGTCGCGAACCTCGGGTCCGCGTCGTAGCGGCGCATGTCGGCATACGCGAGCTTCTTCGCCTCGATCATGTGATGCAGGCCGCGCACGGAATTGTGCCCCCAATCGGCCAGCGGGAACCGCTCCATGATGTTGAGCATCTCGAGCGCCGCGATGCCCTGACCGTTCGGCGGGAGCTCATGGACCGTCCAGCCTTTGTAGGTCGTCGAGATGGTCTCGACCCACTCACTCTGGAAGTCGGCGAGATCGGACGCGGTCATCGTGCCGCCGTGCAGCGCCGAGGTCGCGAGGATTCGGCGCGCGACGGCGCCCGAGTAGAACGCGTTCCGCCCCTTCGAGGCCAGTTGGCGATAGGTCCACGCGAGCTCCGCGTTCTTGAACACCTCGCCTGCGGCGGGGGCACGTCCACCGGGGAGATACGTCTTCGCCGTCGCCGCGTCCGCGCGCAGGACCTTCTCGCTGTCGCGCCAGTAGACGCTCACCACCTCGCCGACGGGAAAGCCTGCTTCCGCGTAGGTGATCGCGGGCGCGAGCACCTCGCGGAACGTCCGCCGCCCGAAGCGCTTGAGCAGCTTGTCCCACCCGTCCACTGCGCCAGGCACCGTCACGGTATGAATGCCATTTCCGGGCATGGTGTCGATGCCCTTCGAGCGAAGGAACGCCGGCGTGAGTCCGCGCGGCGCCCACCCCGATGCGTTCAGCCCGTACACCTTGCCCGTGCGCGCCTCGTACACGATCGCAAAGAGGTCACCGCCGATCCCGTCGTTCATGGGCGCAACGAGTCCCAGCATCGCGTTCATCGCGACGGCGGCGTCGATGGCATTCCCGCCGCGCTCGAGGATCGACGCACCCACTTGCGACGCCAGCACGCTCTCGCTCGCCACGACTCCAGTCTGCGACGACACCATCGAGCGGGACTGGGATCGATCCTGTGCGGCGGCGTTGGACGCCGCGAGGACGAGGGGGGCAACGATGGCGGCGATCAGTCGGGTCGACATGGAATGTTCTCAAGGGGGGTG
Organism: Gemmatimonadaceae bacterium; assembly: GCA_046596395.1. GTDB lineage: Bacteria > Gemmatimonadota > Gemmatimonadetes > Gemmatimonadales > Gemmatimonadaceae > AG11. Next base: position 8,128 of record JBKJMP010000444.1, on the reverse strand, counting down.
TACTGCACACTGGCTACCGGCGACCTATCGGGTGACTTTAGATCGGAAATGTCACGCCACGTTACAATACCGCCAAATGAACGACTCCGCAGGAGCGCCGTGAAGAGACTGTTCTACATCGGAATCGTGGGACTCGCGGTGTTCGAGATCGCGAACGTCTACTTCATCATGCCCATGCCGGGGAGCCAGCGCATGGCGAGCGTGGAGTTCGCGTACCGGCTCTATGGCGTGCGGTGGATCGTTCGCGGGATCTGCGGACTGATGATCGTGGCGGGCGCGGTTCCCGCATTGCGCGCGACGGGATGGCGCCGAGCCATTGTGCCGGCGTCACTCATCGCGGCCGGCGCCGTCGTCTTCATGACGAACTTCAGGGTGGCGGCCGACCAGATGTTCGTCGCGCCAACGCACATCGAGATGCAGCCCGCCGCGCGCAACACGGTGAACCTGAAGCGTCTCGTCGTGGGCATCGAGCTCAATGGCGAAGCGCGCGCCTATCCGCTCCAGTACATCGGCTACCACCACCAGGTGCGCGACAGCGTCGGCGGCGCGCCCGTGATGGTGAGCTACTGCACCGTGTGCCGCACGGGACGCGTCTTCAGTCCGCTGGTCGATGGGCGTGCCGAGGCGTTCAGGCTCGTGGGCATGGACCACTTCAATGCGATGTTCGAGGATGCGACCACGGGCAGCTGGTGGCGCCAGGCGAGCGGCGAGGCCGTGGTCGGACCGGCGACGGGGAAAGTCCTCGAAGAGCTCCCGAGCCGGCAGGTGACGCTCGCGCAGTGGCTCGCGATGCATCCGGGGTCGCTCATCATGCAGCCAGATACCGCGTTCGCCTCGCGCTACGCCAAGGACTTCGACTTCGAGACCGGCACGAGCCGGAAGGCGCTCACCGGGACGGATACGTCGTCGTGGGGAGAGAAATCGTGGGTCGTTGGCGTGACGCTGAATGGCGAGAGCAAGGCATACGACTGGAACCGCCTCCGCCGCGAAGGCATCGTGAACGACGTCCTCGGCGGCGCGCCGATCGTGCTCGTGCTGGCATCGGACACTGTGAGCTACTTCGCGTTCAAGCGTCCGGATCCGGCGACTCGCTTCTCGTTGCGTAACGACTCGTTGGTAACGGAGGGGCGCGCGTATGCCCTCACGGGACACGGCGTGGACGGAGTGCTTTCCGCGGTGAGTGCCTCACAGGAATTCTGGCACAGCTGGCGCACGTTCCAGCCTACGACCACGCGGTACTAGAAAGTCATGCGCCCCCGCAGCACGAACCAGGAGGACTACCTGCTGCGGCTCATCAAGGAGGCTGCGGCTGCCCTGCGGTTGTTGCGGCACAGGCTCGCGGGTACGACGGACTCCCCCGAGTCGATTCGAGAGCAGGCCGCGCAGGCGATTGGCATGCTGCTCGGCGGGCGCGCGTCGCTACTCGAGCGGTTGGATGCGGTTTCGGCGGCGCACCTGGTTGGACATCCGGAGCACGTTGCCTTGTGGGCGGGATTGCTGGACGTGGAAGCAGATGCCGCTTCGCGGGCTGGCGATGCCGCTGCGGCGGCCCCGCTCCACGCGCGTGCGATCGCCCTACGCGCCGCCGCCGAAGCACTAAGCACCGGCAACCGTTGACCCTTCCAAACCCGTCTTTCGAGTAGTTCCTCCCTCAACTGCAAAAAGATGGGTCTGGAGTGTAGGGAGAGGGACTGGTTCACCCACCGCTTCCACATCGGCCTGCCCGTTCGCCTCGGCTAAACGGCCTTGCGGCGGCCGGCATCCAACCGCCGCTCACGCCCTTCCGCGCACCCGTCCCGGAGACCCGACCATGAAACGGAAATCACTGCACCTCGCATTGCTCGCCAGTGGCGTCGTCTCGGCCGTCGCTTTCACGTTCGGGGGGTGGGCGGTCATCACCGTGGAGGACGTTCCGGAGTATCTCGAAGCGGGCAAGCCAACCCGCATTGCCTTTCGGGTGCGCCAGCACGGCCAGAACGGCTTGGAGGGACTCGAGCCGAAGGTCTCGCTGCGTTCTGGAATGACGAGGTCGTCCGTGATGGCGGTAGGCTCGAGCGACCGAAACGGGCGGTATGTCGCGACCGTCACGGCACCCAAAGCCGGAGAGTGGACGGTGCGAATCGAGAGCGGGTTCGGCCCGGGCACCCTCACGTTGCGCCCGATCCGCGCCGTTGCGGCGGGTTCGGCCCCTCCGGCGCCGCTCGCCCAGGCCGAGCGGGGACACCAGCTCTTCGTCGCGAAGGGATGCGTGACGTGCCACGTTCGCGGAGATGATGGCGACGAGAGCATGAATGCCGGTCCCGCCCTCACTGGTCGGAGCTACCCTGCCGCGAACCTCGCGAAGTTCCTCGCGGATCCGAGTGCGAGCCCCCTGTCGCCGGCGAAGTCCCCGAGGGGCAAGATGCCAAACCTCGAGCTCAAGGAAGGCGAGATCGCCTCGCTGGTCGCGTTCATCAACAGCGAACGAAAGCTCTCGACGAGATGACGTTGTCATCCTGAGCGACGCGATTGCTGTCATCCTGAGCGACGCGAAGGATCTGCACCTCCCGCGAGCCGATTACTCTACCTCGGGGATCGGCTCGCGCGGATGGAGACGCCGGTCGAAGCTGATCGTGAAGGTCGAGCCCACCCCCACCTCGCTCTCGAGCGCGAGGCGAAACCCCATCGCCTCACAGAGGGCGCGCGAGATCGGCAGCCCGAGTCCCGTGCCGCCGAACCGCGCCGTCGTGCCGCTCTCTGCCTGCTCGAACGCCTCGAACACACGCGCCTGCGCCTCGGGTGGAATGCCGATGCCGGTGTCCGCTACCGCCACGCGGAGTGGGTAGCCGGAGCAAACGTCGCGCGTCACCGATACGACAACCGATCCCCCCGGCGGCGTGAACTTCACGGCGTTGCCGATCACGTTCAGCAGCACCTGTCGAAGCTTCGTCTCGTCCGCGCGGAGAAGCGGCGCAGTGGCCGATGGATGCACCGCGTCGCGCCGGAGCTCCATCCGGACGTCCCCTTCCGTGATGCGCCCCACGAGCGTCGAGCACACGTCCACGATGAGCGTGTCGATGTCCACGCGCGACCACACGAGGTCCACGTGCCCAGCCTCCACCTTCGCGAGGTCGAGGACGTCATTGATCAGGCGCAGCAGATGCTGGCCGTTGGCGCGAATGCGCGTGAGGTAGGCGGTCTCGGTCTCGTCGAGCGCGCCGCGCTTGTTCCGCTGAAGCACGCCAGTGAATCCGATGATCGAGTTCAACGGGGTCCGGAGCTCGTGGCTCATGCGAGAGAGGAAGTCGCTCTTCGCGCGGTTCGAAGCCTCCGCGCTCTCCCGCGCACGCTCCGCCGCATCCTTCGCGGCCTGAAGCTCGGCCGTCCGCAGGGCGACGCGCGTCTCCAGGTCGGTCAGCTCGAGCTTCTGGTCGTGGATGTCGGTGGCCGTCCCGAACCATTTCACGACGGCGCCGTCGGCATCGCGCACCGGCAGCGCGCGTCCCAGGAACCAGCGGTACGCGCGATCCGACGCGCGCAGGAAGCGGTATTCGACCTCGTAGGGTTCGCCCGTGGTGAAGGAATGCGTCCAGCGCTGCACGCAGTTGGGCAGGTCCTCCGGATGGATGACCGGTTCCCACCCCCACCCAATGGTCTGCTCCGCGGTCATTCCAGTGTAGTCGAACCACCGCTGGTTGTAGTAGTCGACGTGGCCGTCGGGTCGCGCCGTCCAGACGATCTGCGGGATCGCTTCCGCAATCGTGCGGAAATTGCGCTCGCCCTCCTGAAGCCGGAGCATGTTGGTGCGCTCCGCCTCGAGGCGCCGCTCGACCGTGACATCGCGCGCCGTGACGATGACACCGTCGCCCAGGCGGAGGATCCGGCGATGTATCCACGTCTCCTTCCTGAGGAACGGAGACTTGAAGTGGTGCTCTTCGGCTATCCCGGTGTCGAGCACGCGCCGGTAGGTCTCGAAGTGCTCGGCCTGCTCCGCGCCGGGGAACAGCACCCTGAAGCCATGGCCGAGCAGCTCGGCGCGTGACTTCCCCATGAGGATGACGCCCTCGGCGTTCACGTCGCGATACACGAAGTCCACCAGCTGACCGGCGTCGTCCCGGACGGCGTCGAGGACCATGAATGCATCGAGCGCTGCGTCCCTCGTCGCCCGGTAGCGCGCGTCACTTTCTCGCTCGGCCGCCGCGGCCCGCGTCTCCTCCGTCACGTCGCGCGATGCCGACACGGCGCCGATCACGTCGCCTCGCGGGCCGCGGATGGCCTGGGCGTGCGAGATGAGCGAGTGGCGGCGAACCCCCTCACGGGCGACGATGTACTTCACAACGTGCATCTCGTCAGGCCGATTGAGCGCGCGAACAAGCGGCATCTCCTCGGTTGGCAGCGGTGCCGCGCCCGTGGCGGCGAGCATGGCGTATCTGTCGGCCCACTCTCCCGCCTGGAGAGAGCCATCCGGGGCGCCGTACAGCTCGCGCGCCGCCCGATTGAAGTGCGTGAGCTTGCCGCCGGCGTCGCAGACCACGATGACGTCGAAGATGCTGTCGAGGATAGCGCGGAGGAACCGCTCCTCGCGGTCCTTCCGCTCGTCCCACGACATGTGCTCGCCGGTGTGCGGCGCGAGGCCCTCGGTCATGCGGAGTTCAGGTCGGTACGTGGGTGCGTGAGCGATCGGCAGATCGACACCGGTGAAGAGTATCGGCTTCCACGCGCGCATGGCTACCTGGGCTCGTTCCGGGCCGCGACGACTGGCTGACGTTCGACCATACCCCCCGGCATATTCCGGGGTAGCAGACGTCAACCCTTCCGGAGCCGGATCGATGATCCTTTTGAATTCATGCGTGCGCTCGGCGATGCTCGCGCTGCTTGTGCTTCCGCTCGCTACCGCGGGCGCTCAGGACCGTCTCAAGACGTATCCGGGCTACCAGACCTATCAGGACTATCAGGCGGCATTGCGCGGCGTAGCACCGACGATGCAGTCGGGAGCGCTGATGGCCCGCTGGATCGACTCGACCAGCTTCGAGTACGCCATCGGCGCCAAGCGCATGCGGTACGACATCCGGACCCTCAAGGCGACCGATGCGCCGCCGATCGATCCGGCCACGTCGCGCCAGACCGGCCCCGAGCGCGGCCGGCAGTTCGATTTCGCGATGTCGCCCGACAAGACGAAGCGCGCGTACTACAAGGATCGCAATCTCTGGTTGTCGAATGCCGACAGCAGCAATGCCGTCGCGATCACGACCGCCGGCAGCGAGAAGGCACGGACGAAGTACGGCAGTGCGAGCTGGGTGTATGGCGAGGAGCTCGACCAGAACACCGCGATGTGGTGGTCGCCCGACGGCACGCGGCTCGCCTACTATGGATTCGACGAGTCGAAGGTGCCCGACTATCTCCTCCAACTCGACCAGACGAAGCTCTACAGCACCACCGACGTCGAGGCCTACCCGAAGGTCGGCTACCCCAATCCCGTCGTGGACCTGTACGTCTACGACGTGGCGACGCGGCAGTCCACGCGGCTCGACATCCGCGACGGCCGACCGTTCGAGGGCGACGTCCTCGGCTACTACAGCTATCACGTCGCGTGGACAACCGACTCGAAGGAGCTCACGTTCAACCGCACCAACCGCCGGCAGAACATCATGGAGCTCACCGCGTGCCTGCCGTCCTCCGGCAAGTGCCGCTCGGTGCTGCGCGAGGAGTGGCCAACGGGGTGGGTCGAGAACTCGCCCGAGATGCGCTACCTCGCCGACGGCCAGCGCTTCATCTGGGCGTCGGAGCGTACGGGATTCCGCAACTACTACCTGTATGACCTGACGGGCAAGCTGATCGCGCCGCTCACGCAGCACGGATTCGAGGTCGGCGGCGTCGTGAGCGTGGACGAGGGGAGCAAGACGCTGTTCTACCAGGCGCGCAGCGGCGACAACCACATGAAGATGCAGCTGCATCGCGTGGGGCTGAACGGCAAGAACGACCGCCGGCTCACCGACCCGAAGCTCAACCACACGATCGTCGCGTCGCCGAGCGCGCAGCGGTTCGTGGACGTCATGCAAGCACATAACGTGGCGCCGAGCACGCGCCTCATCGATGCGGACGGCAAGGTCGTGGCGGAGCTGGCGACGTCCGACCGCACGGCGTACGACAAGCTCGCAGTCCAGCCGGTGGAGATGTTCACCTTCCCCGCGGCGGACGGCGTGACGCAACTGCACGGCATGCTGCACACGCCGGTGAACTTCAATCCCAACCGGAAGTACCCGGTGCTCGTCACCACATATGCGGGTCCGGCGACGAATGGCGCCAGCGAGCGCTTCACGCCGCCGAGTGCGCTGAGTGCGTATGGCTTCATCGTGGTGAGCCTCGATGCCCGCAGCGCGGGCGGCCGCGGCAAGAAGTTCCTCGACGCCATCTACGAGAAGCTCGGCGTCACCGAGGTCGATGATCTCGCGGCGGGCGTACGCTCACTCTGCACGCGCACGTACGTGGACTGCGGCAAGGTCGGCATCTTCGGCACGTCGTACGGCGGCTACGCCGCCACGATGGCGCTGCTGCGCCACCCGGACGTGTTCCACGCAGCGTCAGCGTCGTCGCCGGTTACCGACTGGCGGCACTACGATACGATCTACACCGAGCGGTACATGTGGACCCCCGAGGGGAACACCGCCGGCTACGACGCCGGCTCGGCGATGAAGTACGTGGACAAGCTCAACGGGCGGCTCATGCTGTTCTACGGCACGGCCGACAACAACGTGCATCCCAATAACGCGATGCAGCTCATCCAGGCCCTGCAGCGAGCGGGCAAGAGCTTCGAGGTTCAGGTGGGCCCTGACCGTGGTCATAGCAGCATCGGGACCGACCGGATGATGGAGTTCTTCATTGAGAACCTGGTGATGGCTCGCTCTGCTTCGACTACGGCGCCTACGCCCTGACGGGGAGGGGGAGAGGACGAGAGGACGAGAGGACGAGAGGACGAGAGGGCGAGAGGACAACACGATGTTAGAAGGATCCAATGGTGTCCTCTCGTCCTGACATCCTCTCGTCCTCTCGTCCGCAGCGACTATCGCGAAGCGATGGTCGCTGCTTCCGCCCCACCCGTTTCGATCGCGAACACCACGCGCCGGTTCCGCTCGGCACCCGGATCACTGCGCGTCGCTCCCGGCGTCACGAGACGCGTCTCCCCATAGCCAACGGCACGTAGCTGAGTTCGATCGAGACCCATCGTCGCGAGCGAGCGTCCCACGTTCTCCGCGCGGCGCTTCGAGAGCGCGAGGTTGTAGCGCGCTGAACCCGCCGGATCGGCGAACCCCTCGATCGTGATCACCGAGGTCGCGTAGTACCGCTTCGCGATGCGTGCAAAGCGCTCCAGCATGGCCTGGTCGTCGGCGTTGACCGTCGCCTCGTTGAACCCGAACGTGACCGGCATCGCGAACCGGATGCCGTCTTCCACGACGGCGATGCGTGCGCCGAACTCTGTGCGCAGGCTGTCGAGATCGGCGCGAAGCGCAGTGATGCGCGCCGCGTTCTCCGCATCACCCTGCACCCGGGCATCACGCTCCTGCCCGACTGCGTACGTCATCGCGGAATCGGACGACATGCGCGCCGCCGCGATGTGATCCTTCACGTACCCCTTGGTCGCGCACGCTTGCAGGACGAGCGGTGCAACCAGCACGGCTACCACGCGAGTGGTCTGACGTCGATTCATGGCTTGCTCCTGTGGTTGGAATTCCACCATGACATCGTAGCTAGAAATATGCCTCAGATTTGTGATATTTGTCACCGGAACTCTGTGACTCGACTCAGGCACGCATCGCGGCCACCACGCCGAGCACGCGGTCAATGTCCGCGGGACCCACGTAGAGGTGTGCCGAGAGTCGCACACCGGCGGTGCCCTGCGCGCGCACGCGGATTCGGTTCGCCCACAGCGCATCCTGCAGCTCGCGACCCGTGCGTCCCTGCACGCCGAACGACGTGATCCCCGCCGCGAAGCGCGCATCCGCCGGTGAGAGCATCGTTACGTGCGACATCGCCGCGAGACCATCGCGCAACCGCGACGTGAGCATCGCATCCCACCGCGCGATGCGATCGATGCCGATCGCGTCGATGAACTTCACCGCCGCGCGCAGCCCCCACACCGTCGCGGGACTCC
>JBKJMP010000436.1:0-12580 GCA_046596395.1 Gemmatimonadaceae bacterium | reverse complement strand
CGGGAGGGCGGGAGGGCGGGAGGGCGGGAGGGCGAGAGGACGAGAAGACGAGAGGACCCGAGGACGACACGATTGCAACGCGGACGCCCCCCCAGTATCTCTCAACCAGGAGGCCCGTCATGCGATTCCATACCTACAGCAAGTTCTCGGCGGAGATGGCCGACGCGGTCGATCTCCAGTCGCTGCTCGACAAGCTCGCCGATTTCCTGCTCCAGTCGGGTTTTGCGGGAGGCGAGGGCCAGCCGTATTACGGCATGGGCTTCGACGAGCCCGGCGATCGATCGGTCGAGGCCCTCCGCCAGGCCATCCTCGACGCACTCATGGCCAGCGGGCAGTTCACGCCCGAGATGCTCGAGGCACTCCGTGGCGACGGCGACGAGGACTCCCAGGCCAAGCTCGCCAAGCTGCTCGACGACCTCGTGCAGCGCCTGATCAAGGAGGGCTACCTCAACATCGATGCACCGCCGCAGATGCCCGCCGGTCACCAGCCCGTGGAGGGCAAGGGCTCGATGGCCCAGGCCGCGGCGCGCGACGTCAACTTCAACCTCACCGAGAAAGGCATCGACTTCCTCGGCTACAAGACCCTCCGCGGACTCCTCGGCTCACTCGGCAAGTCGAGCTTCGGCAGCCACGACACGCCCTACCTCGCCACGGGCATCGAGGCGGACGGCTGGAGCAAGCCATACGAGTTCGGCGACGTCCTGAACATCGACGTGAACGAGACGCTCAAGAACAGCCTGATCCGCACGGGAAAGATCGAAGTCCCCATGGATCTGGAGTACAGTGACCTCATGGTCCGCCAGGCCGAGTATCGGTCGAGCTGCGCGACGGTGCTGATGCTGGACTGCTCGCATTCGATGATCCTCTATGGTGAAGATCGCTTTACACCAGCCAAGAAAGTCGCGCTCGCCCTGACGCACCTCATCCGGACGCAGTTTCCCGGCGACTCCATCAAGGTCGTGCTCTTTCACGACTCGGCCGAGGAGATCCCGCTGGCCACGCTGGCGAGTGCGCAGGTCGGTCCGTACCACACCAACACCGCGGAAGGGCTCAAGCTCGCGCGACGCCTGCTGATGGCGCAGAAGAAGGACATGCGGCAGATCATCATGATCACCGACGGAAAGCCGTCGGCCCTGACGATGCCCGACGGCCAGATCTACAAGAACTCCTTCGGGCTCGACATCACCGTCATCGAGCGGACGCTCCAGGAAGTTGCCGCGTGCCGGAAGTCGGGCATCATGATCAACACGTTCATGCTCGCCCGCGATCGCGCGCTCGTGGAGTTCGTGAAGCGCATGAGCGAGATCAGCCGCGGCAAGGCGTACTTCACCACCACGATGACGCTGGGGCAGTTCATCCTGATGGATTTCCTGAAGCGGAAGACGCGGAAGGTGTCGTAGACCAAGGCACTACCCCAAAACGGCTTGCGCCGATGTCTCACCGGTGATACACTCAGGTATGGACAACGTGACCGTCAGAGACCTCCGCAACAACGGCGGCCGCGTGCTCGAGCGGGTCGCCAACGGCGAGTCGCTCACCGTCACACTCGACGGCCGCCCCATCGCGGAGCTGCGCCCGCTCCCCGGCCGCGCACTGCCCGCCGCAACGCTGCTCGCGCGCTGGCGGCGATTGCCCGCGGTTGATCCCATCGAACTACGTGCCGATCTCGATCGCACGCTCGACGCCTCGCTCTGATGATCGCGCCGGCACGTCACCACCGCGGCATTCTCGATACCAGCACGGTCATCCTCTTGCCGCGCATCGAGAATCCTGCATTCCTGCCGGCCGAGCCGCTCATCACCGCCATCACGCTCGCTGAGCTCACCGTGGGCCCCCTCGTCGCCACGTCGGACGAGGAGCGCGCCGCTCGGCAGGCGCATCTCCAGCAGGCCGAGGCGGACTTTGAGCCGCTTCCATTCGACGCCAGCGCGGCGCGCGCATTCGGACAGGTAGCCGCATCGCTCCGGCGCTCCGGGCGCAAGACCAACGCGCGCTCGTACGACGCCATGATCGCCGCGACCGCAATCGCCAACGAGCTCCCGCTGTACACCTGCAATCCCGCCGACTTTGCCGGCATCGCCGGCCTGGCTGTGGTCGCCGTACCCGTGCCGTCTTAACGCTCCATCCATCGTCACGAGTGGACGCTGGACGACACGAAGCGAAGTATCATCCAACGAGTGAACGTCAAGGCCCGGCCGCGCTGCCACTCGTCACGTCCGTGGACGTCCGCGCTCGAATTGTCGAGGCGCAGCTCGATCTCGTAGGCCCATCGTCGAGCCACCCCCCTCGCCGACGAACGCCTGAAGGGTTGGGAGCGGCTGGCGACACGGTAAAGCCGTCGCCATGATCAGTTTTTCCGTAGCCTGCTAGTACCCTACTTCCGTAGCGCCGCCCTCCGCCGCTCTCCGTTTTCTGTTCCCTTACCCGTTTTCCGTTCTCTGATCTCCGGTTTCTGTTCCCTTACCCGTTTTCCGTTCTCTGATCTCCGTTCTCTGTTCCCTTCCCCGTTCCCCGTTCCCCGTTCCCGTTCCCCCTTCCCCGTTCCCGTTCCCCGTTTTCCGTTCCCCGTTCCCGTTCCCCGTTTTCCGTTCCCGTTCCCCGTTTTCCGTTCCCTGTTCAATGCTCCTACAGTTCCAGGTTCAGTATTCGCCGAAGTACCGCCGAGTCCATATTGGCTCCGCAGAACACCACGCCGACTCGCTGACCGTGGAGCTGCGGTGCGAGCTTCCTCGCCGCCGCCACACCTATCGCGCCCGCGCCCTCCACGAGGTGATGCGTGGTGGACAGGATCAGCCGCACCGCGTCGGCGATCTCCCCGTCCGTCACCGTGATGAAGTCCGCGAGCCCCGCCACCAGCGTGGGCAGCGTGAGCGGGTAGGTCGAGCGCGTCGCCACACCTTCGGCGAACGTCGCCGCGCGTGCCGTGGTGCGAGGGGCGTTGGCGTGCCAGCCATCGTGTACGGCCGGCGCGCCCGCTGCCTGCACGCCGATGATGCGCAGGTCCGGCCGCAGCTCGCGTGCGACGGTGATCGCGCCCACCGCCTGCGACCCTCCGCCCACCGCGATCAGCAGGACGTCGAGCTCATCGCACTGCTCGAGAATCTCGAGCGTCATCGTCCCCGCACCGGCAAGCACGTGCACGCTGTTGGTTGAATGCGCGAGGATGAGTCCGCGCGCCTGCACGAGCCCCTGCGCAACGTGCACCGCGGCGTCATAATCCGCGCCCTCCTCCACGACGTTGGCGCCCCATGCGCGCAGGGCGGCATTCTTCTCGGGGTTGTTCCCCTCCGGCACGCAGATCGTGACGTCCACCCCCAGCAGCCGGCCCGCGAAGGCGAGGCCGAGTCCGTGGTTGCCCGTGGTCGCGCCTACGAGGCCCTTTGCGCGCGCGGCCGGTGCGAGCGCCGTGATGGTCGCCAGGCCGTTGCGGACCTTGAACGAGCCCGTCGGCTGCATGTTCTCGTGCTTCACCACGAGCGCGAGGCCGGCGATCGACGCATCGAGCGCCGGATAGGTGCGGAGCGGCGTCGGCGAGAGGTAGGGGGACAGCCGCTCGCGCGCGCGGCGCACGTCGTCGAGGCTGATCGGGTTCTGGGCGGTCACGGAGGCGGTCATGGTGGAGGACGTTAGATTGCGTCGCTGCAATGCGCAAAGACCCTTCATGCTGAATTACGCGTACGTCGCGATCGGAAGTGCCGTCGGCGGCGTTGCCCGCTTCGCCATCGGCGAGTGGCTGCAGCGCCGGCTCGGCGACAGCCTGCCGCGGAGCGGCGCGCTCGCGTTCCCCATCGGCACCATGCTCGTGAACGTGACGGGCTCGTTCGTGCTCGGCGTGGTACTCATGGTAGCGGCCAGGATGGGCAGCGAGGGCAACATGCTGCGGCTCCTGCTCGCGGTGGGACTCTGCGGCGGGTACACCACGTTTTCGACGTTCAGCGCGGAGACGCTCGCCTTGATCGAGCAAGGGAGCCTGGGACTCGCGGCAGTGAATGTCGCGGCGAGCGTCGCGCTCGCGGTGGTCGGCGTGGCGGCCGGTGCGATGCTCGCCCGCGCAGCCATGGGCGTCCCATCATGATGACGGCGCTCATCTCCGTCACCATCCTCGGCTTCCTGCTGGGGATGCGTCATGCGACCGATCCGGATCACGTCGTCGCCGTGACCACGATCGTGTCGCAGCAGCGCTCCCTGTGGCGCGCCGCGCGCACCGGCGTGCTCTGGGGCATTGGCCACAGCGCGACGATCCTCCTCGTCGGCGGAGCGATCGTGCTGCTCAAGGTGCAGGTCTCGGCTATTCCGCCGCGCCTCGGGCTCACGCTGGAGTTCCTCGTCGCCGTGATGCTCGTGGTGCTCGGCCTGCTCACCCTCGCTGGCGACGAGCGCAAGGTGGCGGACAGCACCGCACGCCCGATCACCGTGGGCTTCGTGCATGGTCTCGCTGGATCCGCCGCAGTCGCGACCTTGCCGCAGGTTGCGCTCATTCCGAGTCCACTGTGGGCCTTTGCGTACCTCGGCGTGTTCGGCGTCGGCACCATCGTGGGGATGTTGCTCATCACGGCGACGATCTCGGCCCCGGCCCTGTACGCGAGGCACCGTTTTGTCGGCTTGAATCGCTCGCTCCGCATCGCGTCGGGTGTGTTGAGCATCGTGTTTGGCGTCTTCCTCGCGCATCGCATCGGCTTTGTGGACGGCCTTTTCACCGGCGCGCCGTCGTGGACACCGCGCTAGACGTCGCACGCGTGCGGCGGTTCTCCACGCTGCTGCGCCGGTGGTTCAGGAAGAATGGACGAGCGCTCCCGTGGCGCGAGACGCGCGACCCGTATCGCGTTCTCGTCTCCGAGTTGATGCTCCAGCAGACACAGGTATCGCGCGTCGTTACGAAGTATGCGGAATTCCTCGAGACCTTTCCGACGCTGCACGACATTGCGCGCGCGCGGCCCGCGCGCGTCACGGAAGCGTGGGCGGGGCTCGGCTACTACGCGCGTGCGCGCAACCTGCACGCGCTGGCGAAGGAGGTCACCGATCGCGGACGCGACGCAGGGGCGACACTGCCCCCCGATGCGGCGTCGCTGCGCGCACTGCCGGGCGTTGGCGCGTACACGGCGGGGGCGGTGAGCTCGTTTGCCTACGAGCGACGCGCGGAGCTGGTGGACACGAACGTTGCGCGGGTGCTCAGGCGCGTGTTCGCGCCGGACATCGTGATCAAGTCCACGCGCGGCCAGAAGCGTCTCTGGGCCATCGCGCGGGCAATCCTTCCGCGGACCGGCCGAACGACGTGGACACACAACCAGGCGCTGATGGAGCTCGGCGCGCTGGTGTGTACGGCGAGGGTGGCGCATTGTACGAAGTGCCCGGTGCGGAGGGTGTGTGCGACGTACGAGGAGGCGCGCGCCAGACCCGGCGTTCCCGGTCGCACGCGGAAAGTTGGACTGGGTTTACGGTGACGGGTTTGGCGGCTCGGCGCTAACCGGGGTTCGGGCTGCGGGGTCAGAAGATTCCGCACGCCTGTGCTCGTGCCGGCCGGGTCGGATGCGCCGGGAGGGCCCACCGTTCGGCGATCATGCGATCGCGCGCGCGATTCCGAATGCCGCCGCAGCCGCAAGGCCGCCGATGACGGTGGTCTGCACGGCGGAGCGCCACGGCGTGGTGCCGGTGAAACGGCCCTTCACATAGCCGAAGATGAACAGCGCAAGGAGCGTGACCCCCACCGAGGGCATGAGTGCGGCACTCGCGGTCGCGGTGAGCATGTAGGGGACGAGGGGAATGATCCCCCCGGCGACGTACGCGAACGCGATGGTCAGCGCGCTCGCCATGGCGCGCCGTGGGTCGGGTTCCTCCAGGCCGAGCTCGAAGCGCATCATGAAATCGACCCATGCGTCTGGTCGCGTGGCGAGGGTGCTCGCCACGCGCTCGCTCTCGCCGGGCGTGAGTCCAAAGCGCTCGAAGACCTCGCGCACTTCGGCGAGCTCCGCGTCCGGCTGCTCCGTGATCTCGGCGCGCTCGCGACGCACCTCGCTCTGGAAGTGTTCCGCCTCGCTCCGGGCCGCGAGATATCCGCCAAGGCCCATCGCGATGGACCCCGCAACAACCTCGGCCAGGCCGGCGGTCACCACGAGGCGTGAGGCATCGACCGCGCCCGACAGGCCGGCGGCGAGCGCGAACGGCACCGTGAGACCGTCGGACATGCCGATCACGACGTCGCGCACCGAGTCGGAGGCCGTGAAGTGCTGCTCCGCATGCGGGAGTCTGGCGCTTCGCGTCATCGCGACGCGATCCAGGTAGCGGCCGCCGGATCGGGCCGGCCCGTCGTCACGAATCATCATCGGCCTTTTCCGCACGCGGGGGACGTGGACTTTCCGCCGGCGCGCCTGCCGTCGTCACTCCAGCGCGAACTTCGGTGTGCCGGATCTGGCCTCCGAGGAGGCCCGTGTAGGCCATGAGGCCACTTCCAGCCAACGCGCCGATGAGGCTCCCAGTCACCACCCATGCCGGCAATGCCGCTGGGCGGCGGTATCGATACAACGCCAGGAGGGCGAAGGTACCGAGGAGCCCAAGGACGATCGCGGCGACGAACGCTATGTCCTGGTGCTGCTCGATGAGCGTGGCCTGCACTCCCGGGAGGTCACGAACGGCGTCCTCGGCGCCCTCGCCCGTGAGATAGGTCGGGAGCGCGCTCACCGCGGCGCCGACGAAGAACGCCAGTGCGAGTCGGGCGAGGCCATCGTTGCGCCGCATCGCCGCGAGTCCAATGAGGAGCAGCCCGAGTGCGGTGACGATGATGGGCAGATGATTGAGCAACAGGTGCAGGTGAGCAAGGGTGTACACGCTGGATCTCCGTGGTCGGTCCGGGGGAGTGTGACATCATGAGGTGTTGGTCGGAGCAGGTGCGGGGAGCCAGAGGACGAAGCGGCTTCCATCGGGGCCTGTGTGCTCGAGGACGAGGCGGCCGCCGTGCGCCTTCGCGATCCACCGGGCGATGGAGAGGCCGAGTCCGGCGCCGCTCGTCACCGAGCGCAGATCGTGTTTCCGCGCACCGTCAGCGCGCACGAATCGTTCGAAGAGGGAGTGCCGAACCCTCTCGTCCACTCCGGCTCCCGTGTCATCGACGGTGATGCGATACCACACGCGCGATGCGTCTGCCGCGGCGACGTCGAGTGCCGTTGCAAGGGAAAGCCGCACCTGGCCGCCGGCGGGCGTGTGCTTGACCGCGTTGTCCACGAGATTGAGGACGAGGCGGCTCAGCAGCGCCCCGTCTCCGGAGAACGGGGCTTCATCGGCCGGTTCGGCGTCAACGCTCACCCCGAGGCGCTGCCCGAGTGCACGGCCGGCGCTGGCGGCGTCGGCAATGATCTCCTCGAGATAGAGGTCCGCCTTGCGAACCGGCTGCTCGCCGCTGTCTGCTCGCGCGAGAAGAAACAGGTCGTCCACGAGCCGAGTCATTCGTCGTCCTTCGCCGCTCACCACCTGGAGCGCCTCGCGCAGGTCGTGGTGGGTCGGCTCCCGCTGGTCGAGGGCGATATCGGCCGCGCTTCGCACGATGGCCACGGGTGTGCGGAGCTCGTGCGAGGCGTCTGCCATGAACTGGCGTTGCTGCGCGAACGACACTTCGAGCCGGCCCAGCAGCCGGTTGAGCACACCGGCCAACTGGCCCAGCTCATCGCGGGGATTGCTGGCGACGAGACGCGCGTGAAGGCTGCTCGCGCTGATTTGCTCTGCCTGGGTGGCCATGGCGACGATGGGCGCCAGGCTGGTGCGCGCAAGGGCGTAGCCGGCTCCCCCAGCGAGGATGAGGGCGAGCGGGATCGCGCCCAGGAGCCACGCGAAAAAAATCTCTACCGCCTCCTTTTCCTCTGCCTGGCTGCGCAGGACGATCAGGGTATGCTGGCGCGCCGCGAACGTGATCGGTGTGGCGAGGGCGCGCACCGAAACGTCCCCCGACCCGATCGTAACGAACGTCGGCGCGGCGGGTGCGAGTAACGCAGCCACTGGTGAGCGAGGAGCGTGCGCGAGCGTGCGCGCCGAGAGAGCGGGTGAGAGCGGCGCAGTGTCGGAGATGGCGATGAGCGTGCCGGTGTCGTCGTACACGAGCGTTCGGGCGTCAGGTTCCCGCACCGCGCCAACTGCAATCCGCACGGAATTCCCATGGAGGGCGCCACCTTCGGCCTGCTCGTGCTCCCACGCCTGGACGACGACGCGCGAGGTCTCCAGGAGGGACCGGTCCATGCGCTCGCGCATCGTGCGCGCGATGAAGACGTACGCTCCCACCGCGAACGCCGCGAGGCAGAGCGTGAGCGCCGCCGTGTGCCAGAGGGTCAACCGGCATCGCACCGCGTTGTACCATCGAGCGGTGTGAGCGGCCGTCTCGGCTGGTAACGTCGAGGGCGCCACGTCACTCCTCCGACGGGGTCAGCGCGAGCACGTAGCCCGCCCCGCGTCGCGTGTGAATCAGTGGCGGGAGGCCGGGCACGTCGATCTTGCGGCGCACGCGGTTGATGTACGACTCGATCAGGTTCGAACAGGGGTCGTAGTGGTCGTCCCACACGTGATCCGAAATCTCGGCGCGGCCCACGACGCGGCCCGCGTTGCGCGCGAGGAACTCGACGAGGGCGTACTCCTTCGTGGTCAGCGGCACCGGACGGCCGGCTCGTATCGCTCGCTGACCCCGCGTGTCGAGTTCCAGATCGCCGACGACCAGGCTGGTCGGCTGGAGGTCGTTGCCGCGGCGGCCCAAAGCCCTCAGCCTGGCGAGCAACTCGGTGAAGTCGAAGGGTTTGGTGAGGTAGTCGTCCGCTCCCACGTCGAGTCCCGTGATACGATCCTCCACCGTGTCACGCGCCGTGAGCATGAGAATGCGGGCGGTTGAGCCTCGTCGGCGCACCTCCCGGCATACCGCGAGCCCGTCGCGGCCGGGAATCATGACATCGAGCACGATCGCGTCGTAGGGAGTGATGGCCGCCTGGTAGACGGCGGCATCTCCATCGCCCACGACATCGACTGCATGCGCGTGCCCGCGGAGGCCGCTGGCGAGCACGCGGGCCAGCGTGGGATCGTCTTCCACGAGAAGAATTCGCATGCTCGCTCCTGCGGGTTCCGGCTCAGTGCCGGGTCGGTGGCATCGAAGCTACCAGGCGTACATGACGGCAGGTTCACTGCCACCGCGAGTGGCGCGCGGGCGGTGCTCGTTCCCGGAACGAACCACGCGACGACAGTGGCGTTGAGCGTGCGGTGATCTTCCAGTCCTACGTTCTCCAGAGCGCGCAGGGAGCGCGCACATTCCTGGAGGACAGTCATGACTCGCACATTCGCACTCGCACTCATCATCGCCACCCTCACGGGGGCATGCAGCACGGCGGACCGGGACGCCGCCTCGAACGACACCGATGACGCCGAGCGTTCGGAGGCGCATTCGGCCGCCGCGACCGCGGACCGCAAGACGACGGATTCCGTTGGCGGTTCGGGTGTTCCGGTCGCCGTCGCGGACGTCGGCCGTCACGGAGAGGACCTGTATGATCAGGCGACGCTGGGGAACTGGGACAAGGCCACCGTCATCATGGATTCCCTTCAGCGATCCGCCGGCGCCTTGCGAGACGACGAGCGCGAGCAGATGCGAGCCGTGCTCGACACGCTCCAGCGCGCCGTCACGCAGCGCCTGCGCGACGCGGCCATCGCCGCATCGAATCGCGTGACGTTTCTCGGCGCCGGACTCACCGAGGCCTACTCGCCGAAGATGCCCGCGGCCATCACACGCCTCGACTACTATGGCCGGGAGCTGGAGATCCACGCGGCGCATAATGACATGGCGCGACTGCGCGCCACCTCGGCGGCGCTTCGCGGCACCTGGGATTCCGTGAAGTCGAGCGTGATTGCCCGTGGCGGCGCGGCCGCCGCCGCCCGCACCGACAGCCTGGTGGCACAGCTCCTCGTTGCGCGGTCCGCCGCGGATTTCGCGACGCTGGCGACGCCGATCCTCGACGTGGTGGACGAGCTCGAGAAGCCGTTCGAGAAATGAGTACGCACAGCACCAGCGACGACCGCGCCGAGCTCCTCAGCAAGGTTCCGCAGGTCACGCTCGCGTTCTGGGTCGTGAAGATCTTTGCGACGACCGCCGGCGAGACCGGCGGCGACGCGCTGTCGATGACGCTGGGTCTCGGGTACGCCGTGAGTACCCTGATCTTCTTCATCTTCTTCGGCGTGGCCCTCGCGGCGCAGGTGCGATCGAGCCGGTATCATCCGCTGTACTACTGGCTGGTGGTCGTGGCCACCACCACCGTCGGCACGACGACGTCGGACATGCTGGACCGCACCCTCGGGCTTGGGTACGTGCGCTCGTCGATCATCGAGTTGGCCGCCGTGCTCGTGGTGCTGTTCGTGTGGAAGCGCGCGACGGGATCCATCGGCGTCGATCGCATCGTCACGCGACGGGACGAGATCTTCTACTGGGTCACGATTCTCGTATCCAATACGCTCGGCACCGCGCTCGGGGACTACATGGCGACGGACGCAGGGCTTGGTTTCCAGAAGGGCGCACTCGTCTTCGCGTTGCTCCTGGCCATCGTGGCCCTCGCGCACAGGTTCACCCGCCTCCCCCAATCGGCGACCTTCTGGGCCGCCTACGTTCTCACGCGACCACTCGGCGCCACGCTCGGCGACACGCTCACCAAACCGCTGAGCGACGGAGGCCTGAGCGTTGGCCGGATCACGTCGTCGCTGGTGATCGTGGCCGGAATGGTGCTCCTCATCGCGTTCACGTCACTGCGCAAGCGGGCGCCAGTCGCGACTGGCTGACCCGGCGCAGGAAGGTGCGTTGCCGGCGGGAGTGGTTGTTGCCACCGACACCGACCGGCCAGCTGAGGTCGCATGTCGTCGCAGTAACGGCAGGCGCGATGGTGGCCACGCGCACCAAGGCCGCGCGCTCCCGCGCCTTTCATCACATGACATTCAGGGAGCCTTCAGGAAGAGCGTGCTTCTTCTGAGCGCGTCTTTCGGCGTTCATCCCTCGCTTGTGCAGGTGGTCACCGAACACAAGGGCCAACGCGAGGGGTGGTGGCATCGAACGCTTGACACCAGCCAGGAGAGGTGATGAAGACGATCGTGATCGAAGTGGGGGGCATGTTGTCGCCCTTGAGCTCGCATGGCGTGGAGAAGCAACTCTGCAAGCTCAGAGGCGTGCATAGCGCGACCGCGAACTACGCTGCCGGAAGTGCCACGGTTCGTTACGACGAGACCCAGGTGACAGTCGCCGATCTCGCGGCCATCGTGAGCACGTGCGGCTACCGTGCCGGCGAACTGCATCCCTCGCGCAGAAACGGACCGCCGCTCGCGCGGGCGGATGCTCCGAGCGCGGTGGGCGATCCGGATGGCACGGCAACAGCGCATGCCAATCGCGGCGCGGATCCGGCAGCCCTTCCCGTTGCCGTTGCCGTAGCCGCGGCACAACCAGCGCCGGGAGCAACCGCTGCTGCCACGCCAGTTCCTGAGACTGCACCCGCAAGCGCACCTTCACCCGCGGCTCCGCGAGCGCCAGCACCTTCGCCTGCCGCCACGTCAAAGCCGGATGCTGCGCCCGCTTCACCCGCATCTCCCGATCACACGGGGCACACGAAAGCGGACGCGCCAACGGTCATGCCGGCCGAGATGGCGCACGAGATGGGGCATGGCGGTGGTATGGACCTGCCTGCGATGGTGCGCGACATGCGCAACCGATTCTGGATCTGCCTGGTGTTCACCGTGCCGATTTTTGTGTACTCGCCGATGGGCAACCTTTTCCAGGCGCCCGCTCCGCCGTTCGGCCTGGCGCTCAACCGCTGGCTGTTCTTCCTCGCGAGCGCCGCCGTCCTGTATCCGAGTTGGCCGTTCGCCGTTGCTGCCTGGCGCGCGCTCAGGACCCGCACCCTGAACATGGCGGTGCTCATCGTCTTGAGCGTAGGAACCGGATACCTGTTCAGCCTCGGCGCCACGTTCTTCTTCACGGGCGACCAGTTCTTCGAGGCGGTTGCCGTGCTGCTCGTGTTCATCCTCCTCGGGCACTGGCTGGAAATGCGCGCCCGCGCCGGGGCGTCATCGGCAATTCGAGCGCTGATGGACCTGACGCCGGCGAAGGCGTTTGTCGTCCGCAATGGCGCCGAGGTCGAAGTGCCGACCGCCGACGTGATCGTGGGCGACGTCGTCGTGATCAGGCCAGGCAACAAGATCCCCGTCGATGGGACGGTCGCGGTGGGCGACTCGCTCGTGGATGAGTCCATGCTGACCGGCGAGTCCATGCCGGTGCAGAAGGGACCGGGCGCTACCGTGATCGGCGCGACGATGAACACGAGCGGCAGCTTTCGCTACACGGCCACCAAGGTCGGCGCCGACACGGCGCTCGCGCAGATCGTGAAACTGGTGCAAGAAGCGCAGACCTCGAAGGCGCCCGCGCAACTCCTGGCGGACAAGGCCGCACAATGGCTGGTTCTTGCCGCGATCGTCGTCGGACTGGCGACATTCGCGGTGTGGTTTTGGTGGCTCGGACAGACGCTGCTCTTTGCGCTGACGCTCACCATCACCGTATTCGTCATCGCCTGCCCGGATGCCCTGGGGCTCGCCA
>JBKJMP010000237.1:0-2616 GCA_046596395.1 Gemmatimonadaceae bacterium | reverse complement strand
AACTGGTCCGGACCGCAGCAGCGCTCGGTGTTCGTGAAGTACACGCGGCAGTTCGGGATGAGCGGATGACGATCCCCTACTGTCATCCTGAGCGTAGCGAAGGATCTGCACCTGTTGTCATCCTGAGCGTAGCGAAGGATCTGCAGTGTTGCGCCGAGTCGGGGGCGGGCATTCGTTCCGACGGCCCTTTCGCGTGAACGCCCGGTGCCGAAACGGCCCGGGCACGCGAAGCCGTCTCCACGAACGCCCACCCCCTCGCGATCTGCAGTCCTCTCTCGTCCTCTCGTCCTCTCGTCCGTGCTGAAATCCCCAACCATCCATCCCACCGCATTCGTCCACCCGGCCGCCCACATTCTCGGCGACGTCACCCTCGGCGCGCACGTGAGCGTGTGGCCTACCGCCGTACTTCGTGGTGACACCGACGCGATCACCGTCGGGGAGGACTCCAACATCCAGGACGGTACTATCGTCCACTGCGACGCCGGCGTGCCGTGCACCATCGGCGCGCGCGTCGCCGTGGGGCATCGGGCCATCGTCCATGGGTCGACCGTCCACGACGACTGCCTCATCGGGATGGGCGCCATTCTATTGAATGGAGTCACCGTCGGTTCTGGCTCCATCGTCGGCGCTGGCGCGGTGTGCAAGGAGGGCATGCAGATTCCCGCGAACTCGCTTGTGGTTGGAGTTCCAGCCCGCGTGATCCGGCAGACGACATCGGCCGAGCGAGAGCGAATCAGCCGAACGGTGCAGGCATATCTCGGGCTCCAGCGCGTCTACGGCACGGCAACTGCCTCACACATGACAACCTGAGCCGATGAAGGAAGTGCGTCCGCCCCTGCAATGCGCAGGTCGTTCGCTTCGCTGAGGATCACAGCACGCTTCTCTCCCCGGGCACCCGTTGGCCGTAACCCCGTCCGTCCCTCGCACCTGGAACGCGTTCGGACCGGACAGCGGACTCACCGCCGTCTTCGCGCAGACCCCTGTCGCGATGGCCGTCCTCGAGGGTCGCGAGCTTCGCTACTCCTTCGCGAACCCGAAATACCAGCAGATCATCGGAGACCGCGACCCCGTCGGAGCGCGGCTCATCGAGATGTTTCCCGAGCTGGCCGGTTCCGAGATCGAGGGCGTCATCGAGGGGGTGTTCGACACACAGGAGTCCTTTTCGGCCACGGACCTCCTCATCCGGTTCGATTCGCAAGGCACTGGCGAGATCGACAACTACTATGACCTCGCCTATCACCCACTTCTCGACGACGCAGGAGGCGCGCGCGGAGTGCTCGTCGTCGCGGTGGACGTTACCGAGCGGCATGCCGTGATGCAGGCGGAGCGGGTCAATGCGGCCGCCGAAGCCGCACGCATCAAGGCCGAGAACGACATGGCCATTCTCGAGGAGGTGTTTCGGCGGGCGCCGTCGTTCCTGGCCGTGTATCAGGGGCCCACGCACGTCTATACCATGGCCAACGAGGCGTATTACCAGCTCGTCGGCCCGGAGCGGGACATCATCGGCAAGCCGCTGCTCGAGGCGTTGCCGGAGGTCGTGGGCCAGGGGTTCGATGTCCTCCTCGACACCGTGCTGCGTACCGGCGAGTCCTTCGTTTCGCGAGAGATCGCGGTCAGGCTCGAGCGCGGCGAGGGGAACGTGCCCGACGATCGCGTTGTGTCCCTGACCTACCTGCCGCTCCTCGGTGCGGAAGGGACGCCCATCGGCGTGATCGCGCACGGCGCCGACGTGACCGACTACGTTACCGCGCGGCGGGCCTCCGAACGGCTGCTTGGTGAGAGCGAACGCGCCCGCGCCGACGCGGACCGCTCCGCGCAAGACGCACACCGCGCGCGTGAAGAAGCGGAATCGGCAAACCGCGCCAAGGCGGAGTTCCTCGCCGTCATGTCCCACGAGCTCCGCACGCCGCTGAACGCGATCGGCGGCTACACCGACCTGCTGCTGATGGGAGTTCGCGGCCCTGTTTCCGATGCGCAACGTCACGACCTGAACCGCATTCGGTCGAGCCAGCATCACCTGCTCGGCCTCATCGAACAGGTGTTGAGCCACGCCCGTACCGGCATTGCCGAGGTCAGCCTTCAGACGGAAGACGTGGATGCATGCGCCGCCATCGCGACGGCCGAGGCGCTCGTGGCGCCGCAGATGCTTGCGCGGGGGCTGAACTATGTCGTTACGCCGTGTGACACGGTGCCCATCGTGCGCGCCGACTCGGCCAAGCTTCAGCAGATCCTGCTGAACCTGCTCGGAAACGCCATCAAGTTCACGTTACCGGGCGGAACCCTGACGTCCGCGTGTGAGAGCGGGCAGGGCATGGTGACCTTGTCCATCAGCGATACCGGAATCGGCATCCCTGCGGACAAGCTGGCGATCATCTTCGAGCCGTTCGTCCAGATCGACGCTTCCCTCACGCGCGTGCATCCCGGCGTGGGGCTCGGCCTCGCCATCAGCCGGGACCTCGCGCGTCGAATGGGGGGGGACATCATCGTTGACAGTATCGTGGGTGAGGGCAGCCAGTTCAGCGTGACGCTGCCAGCGAGCTGACCGCTCGGCCAGTGGAGTTCGACCATCGGTTCGAGTAGTGTCAAAAGCATTTTCACCACGGAGGTCACGGAGGC
>JBKJMP010000217.1:0-11590 GCA_046596395.1 Gemmatimonadaceae bacterium | reverse complement strand
CGCGCATTTCATTCCATGGAATGAGAACGCCGCCTATCCGGTCAAATTCGCGACGGCCAATCTGACACAATCGACCGGAGATCGCGACGATGCGCACAATACTCAAGCGGTTCCTCGCTGCCGCGGCCACGACGCTCGCCTGCGGCGCGGACTCGGCCACCGGCTCCAGCGAACCTTCCACCACGGGAACGACCGTCGTTCCCGCCGGCGCCCCAGCGTGGGCCTCGGCACTCGGCGATGGCGTCACGATCACCCTCGACGGCGACAACGCGGTGGTGACAACGCTCGGTGTCCCTGATCACAAGAGTCCGTACTTCCCCACCAGCGACTCCAGATATGAGGCGTACAATGGCAGCAACCCGCGCTTCAGCCTCAATCCCAATCGCATCGCCGAGACACGAATGGTGTTTCGCATCCCCATCACGCCCCGCAGGCAGGCGACGCCGAACGCGACTCCGCTCGGAGCCATCGGGGTCGCGGTGAATGGTGTCGCAATCTTCAATCAGTATGCGGGACCGAACCAGCCGCTGACGGGAGAGATCGATTCGTTCGATCAGTACAGCGGTCATCCGCAGCAGATGGGCAACTATCACTACCACGTGGAGCCGGTGTGGCTCACTCGCGCCTCGCGCGAGGCGCTTGTCGGCGTGCTGCTCGACGGCTACCCGGTGTACGGGCCGCTGGAGAACGGGAGGCTCATCACGAGCGCCGATCTCGACGCCGCGCACGGACACACCGGGGTGACGAAGGAATACCCGGCCGGCACCTACCACTATCACACCACCGGCGACGCGCCCTACATCAACGGAAGCGGGTTCGCGGGCGTGCCCGGGACGGTGGCGCGGTGATGCCCGGGGCAGTGGGCCTGCTGGTAACCGCGCTCTCGATCGGCGGCGTTCTCGTGGCGACGCGCCTGCCGGTGGAACGCCTCGAAGTCCAGCGCGAGTGGTACGCGCCAGGTCAGCTTCGGACCGAGCGTTCCTACGTTGACGGACGCGAGCACGGCGTCCATCGCGGCTGGTATCCCGACGGCTCGCCGATGTTCGAGCGCACCTTCAGGAATGGCCTGGCCGAAGGCGTGCAGCGCGAGTGGTATCTCGACGGTAAGCCGTTTACCGAATTCACGTACGTGCACGGCCAGGAGAGCGGACGTCAGCGGATGTGGACCGAGTATGGTTCGCTGCGCGCGAACTACGTGGTCGAAGGGGGGCGGCGCTTCGGGCTCATGGGCTCCACGGGCTGTGAGGGCGAAGTACACGATTCACTGGGGAGGTCGCCATGATTCGCCGACTGCTGTGCGCGGCGCTCCTCGCGACCGCTGCGTGCGACGCCGCGATTCACGACGGACTCCCCTTCTATCGGTCGGCGGAGCTGACGCCCGAATGGATCAGCGACGCTGCCGCCGGTTCGCGATCGATGCATCGTGTCTCGCGCTTCGCGCTGGCCAACCAGCACGGGAGGATCGTTCGCGATTCCATCCTCGATGGACGACTGTCGATCGTGCATTTCTTTGTCGCGACCTGCGGCGGCGTGTGTCCCGTGGCGCGGAACCACATGGCCGACCTGCTTCGCACGCTCGCGGATTCCGATCTCGTCGTGCTTTCGCACAGTGTGCAGCCGGAGCGCGACACGGTGCCCGCCCTGGCGGCATATGCGAAACGACACGACATCCGTGACCCGCGCTGGCAGCTCTTGACCGGCGCGCGCACCGACATGGAGCGACTCGCGCGAGACTCCTACTTCGTGAATCTGTCTGACGGGCGGAGCTACGGCACGGAGCAGCTCGCCCACACCGAAACCGTGGTGCTGGTCGATCGCGAGCGGCGCATTCGCGGCGTCTACAACGGCATCCTGAAGCTCGACATGGATCGACTCGGTGACGATGTAGTCAGCTTGCGCCAACAGGCTGGCCCGTAGGCTGGGCGCGCGCGTTACTTCTGTGCGAGCGGCGCGCGGATAGCCCGTCCGGGCCGCGCGGTCGTGACGCGTCCGCTGTCGACGACCACTGTCCCGAGCACGATCACGTATGGGATGCCGGCCGCCGCGATCGTCGCATCCTCGTACGTCGATCGATCGATGACCGTCGCGGGATCGAAGATGGTGATGTCGGCGTCCGCCCCGACCCGGAGACGACCCTTTGTCGCCATCGACGGCACGCGCGCCTCGAGCCGCTGCGCGGGAGCCAGGGTCATCTTCCGAATGGCCTCCATGAGCGGCAAGGCACGTTCGTCCCGCACGTATTTGCCGAGGACCTTCGAGTAGGAACCCGAGGTGCGCGGGTGGCCGCGACCGTGCTCGATGAAGCCGTCGCTGGCGATCATCGTGAGGGGGCTCACGATCGCGGCGCGTGTCTGCTCGTCGGTGCGGCCATGAATGATGACCGTGCCGCCAACCTTCCGCGCGTCCTCGAACCGCTTACGCGTGAGTCGCTCACCCGTGGATACGAGTTGGTGCAGGCCGAATTTCGCGTCGGGCCACGTCTGCCAGTCGTCGAACAACGCGGATTGGATTTCCGTCATGCCCGCGCCGTAAGGATACGCCTCGGTCGTCACATCCTGTCCGCGATCGCGCGCTGCCTGGATGTTCGACAGAAACGCGACGAGGTTCGTATCGCCGCTCGAGTTCACATGGACGATGTGAAGCCGGGCATGCGCCGCGGCGGCGGCCGCGATCGTCGAGTCCAGTCCGGCGACACCGTTTCGCATGTGGATGTGCGCCGACGCATTTCCTTCCGCGGCGATCCGGAACATGCGCTCGATCTCCGCCATCGTGGCGCCGGGCGTATACGCACTCCCAAACCCGACCGCGACGGCGCCCTCCGCGAGACCTTTGCGAAGAACGCCTTCCATCTCGGCAATCTGCGCGTCGGACGCCACACCGCTGCCGCCGACACCCGCGGGCAACAAGGCCGTGCCCAGATCGTTCAGCACCTTCATGCGTGCCTTGATGTGGCCGACACTCACGCCGTAGTTGACGATCTGTCCGCCGTTGCGCGATGCATACCAGCTCGCGACGTCGCCGGTGCCGACCTCAAGCTCGAGCGCGGACGTGACGCCGTCGCGCACAGTCAACGAATAGGCTTCCTCGGCCTGGCCGTGCTCGTGCAAGTCGATGAAGCCCGGCGCCACCACGAGTCCGGTCGCATCGACCACGCGGGTCCCGGTGAGCGGCGATTCGGCGATCGTCTCCACGTGACCACCGCGAATGCCGAGGTGGCGAACGGCGTCGAGCCCGGATTCGGGATCCATGACGCGACCGTTCGCGATCACCAGATCGTAGGGGGGCTGGCGGCTACAGGCGGCGACAAACAGTCCGGCGAGCAACGCCGTCCGAATGAGGTGGCTCATGGTCTCCGTGTTCTCGAGCGGAACTCCCGCACCCAGTTGTGCACGACGATGAGCTCGCGCTCCACCAGATCGCGGTCTGCAAGAACCTGCGCGAGGCGGGCGAGGGTGGCGGACATGTGACGAGAATGTCCCACCAGACGGATCGGATCGCTACCCCGGACTGAACGTGTCTCGTCGTGATCCGTGGCGCTCCGCGACGCGCTCGTCGGCGCAGGCGTGGATGCGCGGATCGAGTGGCACACCTCTCGGCACCGGTGCATCGTTACGCTAACTGAGCCCGCAGGTGAGCTGGGCGAGCGCGCCGCAGAACCCCCGATCACGGATTATCTCGATGGCCGAGAACAAGACCAAGTTCACCGACGCAAGCGTCGAGGACTATCTCGCGGCACGGGGCAGCGAGCAGCAGCGTGCCGACTGCCAGGAGTTGATCGTTCTCCTCAGGAAGGTCACGGGGCAACCGCCCAGGATGTGGGGACCCAGCATCGTCGGCTTCGGCTCCTTCCAGTACACCTACGCGAACGGACACTCTGGGGAGGCTCCATTGGCGGGCTTCGCAATCCGTGGTCGCGACCTCGTGATCTACGTGCTGGGCGAGCAAGAGGCGCAGAAAGCCCTGCTGTCCAGGCTCGGCCCGCACCGGATGGGCAAGTCCTGCCTGTACTTCAAGCGACTGGCCGACCTCGATCGGTCGGTGCTCGAGAAGGTGGTCGCCGGCTCGATCGCGGAGGCGCGAAGGCTCCATGGATAGCTCGCCGAGAATGCCGTTCCGCAACACGGCATGAGAAGGATGAAGTTGGTGCATCACGTCGTCGCGATTGCGATGGCCTGCGGCCTCATTGGCTGCTATTGACAGCCCATGTTGTGGCCAGCTCTGGCAGCGCCGCTCATCGCCGCGATGGTGGGGTGGGACGATCGGCGGCGAACGGCGATTCACCGCAAGTTCATTGCCCGTGCCGCTCCAGTCGTCGTCATCCGCCGGCAATTAGGGACAGGGCGTCGCGTTCGCCGCGTCGATCAGGTGGACGATGGCCGCGCCCATCTCGGTCGTGGAGGCGGTGCCGCCGAGGTCGGGTGTGTGCGGTCCGTCGGCGAGAACGCGTGTGACCGCTGCCACGATGCCGTCGTGCGCGGCGCGACCGGCGCCCGTGCCGCCGGAGAGAAAGTCGAGCATCAGTGCCCCCGACCAGATCATCGCCACGGGATTCGCGATGTTGCGACCGGCGATGTCGGGCGCCGAGCCATGCACTGGCTCGAATAGCGACGGGTAGCGTCGCTCCGGGTTCAGGTTCGCCGACGGCGCAAGACCGATCGTCCCGGTACAGGCGGGCCCGAGGTCCGAGAGAATGTCGCCGAACAGGTTGGAGGCCACGACGACGTCGAACCGCTGCGGGTCGAGGACGAAACGCGCGCAGAGGATGTCGATATGCTGCTTGTCCCATGTGACGTCCGGATGGAGCGCGGCAACTTCCGCCGCGCGCGCATCCCACCAGGGCATGCTGATGGCGATGCCGTTGCTCTTCGTCGCGACGGTGACGTGCCGGCGCGGGCGCCGCGACGCGAGGTCGAACGCGTAGTTGAGGACTCGCTCGGTGCCGTGCCGCGTGAAGATCGACTGCTGCATCACGAGCTCGCGCTCGGTGCCTTCGAACATCACGCCTCCGACCGCGCTGTACTCGCCCTCCGTGTTCTCCCGGACGACCATGATGTCGATGTCGCCCTTCCCGCGATCGGCCAGCGGCGACGCGACGCCGGCGAACGTCCGTGCTGGCCGAAGGTTGATGTACTGGTCGAACTCTCGGCGGAACTTGAGGAGCGAGCCCCACAGCGAGATGTGATCGGGCACGATGGCGGGCCAACCGACCGCACCGAAATAAATGGCGTCGATACCCGAGAGCTGCGCCTTCCAGTCGTCCGGCATCATCGCGCCGGTGCGGCTGAAGTGCTCCGCGCAGGCCCAGTCGAAGTGCTCGTACTCGATGCCGATGTCGAAACGGCGCGCGGCAGCGTCCACGGCATTCAGCCCCGCGGGCATGACCTCCTTTCCGATGCCGTCGCCCGGAATGACGGCGATCCGGAATGGCGAGCCCCCCGTCACGCGAGTGCAGCGCGAACGTCGGCGTCGTCCAGCACCTCGTCGAGCACCTGTTTCAGTCTATCGAATAGCAGAGTGAACTCGTCGCTCGTGTAGCACAGTGCCGGTGCGAAGCCGAGGATGTTGTCTGGGAACGCGCGAAACACGAGTCCTCGGCGGTAGGCCACTTCGGAGATGCGCTCGCTGAGCCGAAGCGATGGATCGAAGCCGCGCTTCGACGCTTTGTCCGACACCAGCTCGAGCGCACCGAGCAGCCCTCGGCACCGCGCGTCGCCGACGAGCGGATGATCGAGGAGCGCCGACAGTCCTTGCGCGAACCGCGGCGCCTGCGCGACGCTGTTGGCGAGAAGCCCGCCCTCGTCGTAGAGACGCAGGACCTCGAGTGCGATGGCCGCACTGACCGGGTGGGCGGAGTAGGTCGCGCCGTGGCCGACAGGCGAGCCGGCCGGCGAGCCGTCCGCGATTCCGGAGTACACCGCCTCCGACATCAGCAGTGCGCCCATCGGCGCGTAGCCCGACGTGAGACCCTTCGCGATGGTCATCAGATCCGGCGCGACGCCCTCTGCCTCGCACGCGAACAGGGGTCCCGTGCGTCCGAACCCCGTGATGACTTCGTCGGCGACGAACAGGACGTCGAGCTCGCGACACGCATCCGCCATCGCCTTCAACCATCCGACCGGTGGAACGATCACGCCGCCCGAGCCCTGTACTGGCTCACAGAAAAATGCTGCGACGCGCTCGGCGCCGATCTCGCTCACCTTCGCGCGAAGCGCGGCGACCGAGGACGCGATGATCGCCGCAGGATCGCTGCCGGCCGGATTGCGATATGGATACGACGACGCGATGTGATGCTGGTTGGCCTGCGGCAGGTCGAAGTTCCGATGGAATGCGGCGAGCGCCGTGAGGCCGGCCCCGAGCGCCGTGGAGCCGTGATATCCGCGCTCGAGCGCGATGAAGTGCTTCTTTGCCGGCTTGCCGATGGCGTTGTAGTAGTGCGTGATGTAGCGGATCGCCGAATCGATCGCGTCAGCGCCGCCGAGCGTAAAGTAGATGTGGCGAAGGGAGGGTGGCGCGAGCTCGATGAGTCGGGCCGCGAGCCGAATCGCCGCTTCGGACGCGAACCCGAAGTACCCCGTGACGTATGGGATGCGGCGCATCTGCTCGGTCGCGGCGCGAATCACGCTCTCCTGTCCGTAACCGACGTTCACGCACCAGAGTCCCGAGAATGCATCGAGCAGCTCCTGTCCGTTGGTATCACGCAGCCAGGCACCGTGTCCTGATTCCAGCACGGTCACACCGCGCTTCTCGTGCGCCCGAAAGTTCGAGACGGGGTGGATGAGATGACGGCGGTCGAGTTCGACGAGCGAGTCGCTGGACATGGGCGCTGAGGGGAGGGAAGAACGACCGAGCGTCGCGCTGCGAGACTTTCGGCAACGCGAAGTGCAAAGTAAAGGTTCAGATTCTCCAAGCGCGCGCAACGAATTCGCTTCCGCTCTATCGCGGCCGGCGAATCCAGGCCGTCGCTGCGGCGAGTGACTGCACGGTCTCACAGGCTTCGGAGGACGTACCACCCGACGACTTGCATCCATCCGATGACGACGAGGGCATAGAGGTAGAACAGGGGTACTCCCCGCAGAAGCGCACCGAGCCAGCCGATTCCGTACGCGCGGCGCAATGCGAGGATGAGATGGGCAGCGGAAAAACCGAAGATGACGAGGATGGCCGGAGCGGTGTGCAGCAGCCGTCGCGGCAGATCACGATCGCGTTGCCCGCACCCATGGCAGAACGGACCAGCGAGCGGGAGTCCGCAGTTGTCGCACCCCGCTGGCGCGGGCGCCGCCATATCCGCGGCGGGAGCGGGGGAGCGCGGTGCGAGGCGGGCAGGCATGCGAGATTCTGGACGGTGGTGAGGCGCGGCGCCAGATCGGCCGACGCGACTCCGCACCGACGTGAATGGACCCCGACCACGCACGGGTTGTCGTCATGGCGAGGCGCGGCTAGCTACGCCCGCCCGAGGACCCGCGCGGCTGCCAGAGCGCCGGGGCAGGACTGCGTCGCCCAATCGCTTCTCGAGCGGGTCGGCGCGCATGTTGAGGCCCTCGAGGATCCGAGCTGCGAGCAGAACGATGTCCGCATCGCTGGTCATCAACGGCCCTCTGAGCGTGACGATCTCCGCGATCTTGTTGCTTTTCAAACATCTGGTGCGCAGCGCGGGCGCGGAGTGAGCATGCGCCGATCATGACCAGATGGTAGTTCTTCAGGGAATACCGTACATTCGGCCGCGATTTCGAGAAGCCGCCGAGAAACGCCGGTCGAAGTTCGGTGGCGCCGATCGACCGGTCCCTCCACCTGCTCGCGAGGACACAATGTTCCGACTTCCCAAAAACCTTGGCATGGCGCTGTTGCTCGCGACTCAGGCCGCCGTGGTCGTTCCGTCTGTCGCGCAGGCACAGGCGCAGGCCACGACTGGAATCATCCGCGGGACGGTGACCGACGAGCGCGGCGCCGCGGTTCCGGATGCGACGGTCACCCTGCGCAATACGGAAACCAACGTGACCCGGGTTGTTCGGACCACCAGGATCGGCCTGTACGTCGGCACGCTGCTCTCGCTGGGCCGCTATGAGGTGAGCGTCCGCGCGGTCGGATTCGCGCCGGTGGCGCAGCGGGACATCGTCGTGCGGGTGGGTCAGGTGCTCGAAGTGCCCTTCTCGCTGACGCGATCGCCGACCACGCTCGCGGCCGTGACGGTGACCGACCGGGCGAACACGCCGGTGGACGCGACCAAGACGGAGTCCGCCACCACGCTCAATGACGCCGCGGTCGGTGGCATCCCGAACAACGGCCGCAACTTCCTGGCGCTCACACTCGTGACGCCGAATGTCGCGGTCACGCAGGGCCCGGACGGTGACGTGCTCTCAGTGGCAGGGCAGCGCGGCATCTTCAACAACGTCAGCGTTGACGGGGCCGACTTCAACAACCCGTTCTTCGGCGAGCAGCGCGGCGGCCAGCGCCCCGCGTTCACGTTCAGCCTCGACGCAGTGAAGGAGCTGGTGGTCACGAGCCAGGGTGCGAACGCCGAGTTCGGCCGATCGGCGGGCGGCTTCGTAAACGTCATCACGAAGAGCGGCACCAACACGCGCACCGGGTCGCTGCACTACTTCGGCAAGAACGACGCGCTCTCGGGCGACCTGGAAGGGAACGGAGCGCGCCTCACCCCTGATTTCTCGCAGCACCAGTTCGGCTTCACGTTCGGCGGCCCGATGATCAGGGACAAGCTCTTCTTCTTCACCGCGTACGACCAGCAGTCTTTCGCCGAGACCAAGCAACGACAGCGGCCACCGAGCGCGCAGTTCGACTCGCTTCGCAACTTCCTGCAGACGGCATTCGGCGGGGCGCTCGCCAACGACTTCGGCCCGATCGCGCGTTCCAATGACGCGCAAGTCTTCCTCGCCAAGGTCGACTGGCGGGTGAGCGACCGACACCTCTTCTCGGCGAAGTACAACTTCACGAACAATCAGCAGACGAACGGCACGTTCGATGTCGACACGTGGGGCCGCAGCGCCAACGCGATCGAGAAGGGCTCGAGCAACGCAATCAGCGGCCAGCTCACCAGCCAGGTCAGCAACACGGTGGCCAATGAGTTCCGTTTCCAGTTCGCGCGAGAGGACCGTCCGCGCGACTACGAAGCCCCAAAACTGCCCGGGGGCAGGGACTTCCCGGACATCGCCATGGACTTCGGGAACGCGTTCCGCATCGGCCGGCCGTTCTTCATCCCGGTCGAGTACTATGACACGCGCGTGCAGCTGCTCAACAATGTGAGCGTCGTACGGGGAAACCATCTGTACAAGGCCGGGGCCGAGGTGAACTTCGTCAACTCGACGCAGACGTTCATCGGTTTCGCCAACGGCCGGTTCATCTTCAGCAGCGTGAATGGGTTCATCAATTACGTCAACAATGGCAGCGGGTACGTCACCTGCAGCGGCGGCGCCACGAGCAATAACGGAACCTGCCCGGTGGGCCAGAGCATCAACGGCCCGGTGTTGCTGTATCTCCAGCAGGCCGGCGTGGGCGGGCGCACGGTCGAGGAATCGGGGACGCAGTCCCTCAAGCAGGCCGACGTCGCAGTTTTCCTGCAGGACACCTGGAAGCCAGCGCCCAATCTGACGCTCAACTACGGCATCCGCTGGGAAGGTCAGAGGCAGCCAGAGCCGCTCACCAGCCCGTCGTCGGTGTTCTTCGCGCCATTCATCGGCAAGACGGTCACGAACAGCACGGGGACGTACGCCTTCCCGTCGAACGGGGAGATCCCGTCGGACATGGCGATGATCCAGCCGCGCGTCGGCCTGGCGTGGGACCGCTCGGCCGACGGGCGCGAGGTCGTGCGGCTCAGCGCCGGCATCTACAACGCGCGCATCGCGGCGCTGAACTTCGCGTCGGTCCGCAACAACAATGGCTCGGTCGGCCAGACGATATTCCGCAACTCGGCGCTCACCGGCATCCTCGGTGCCCCGCCCACCGTGTCGAGCCTCCTGCCCGCTCCGGGACCGGCGGCGGTGCCGTTCCAGCCGGGCATCTTCATCGTCGACCAGGACTTCCGGAATCCGCGCACGATGAGCGCGACGGCGGCCTATGAGCGCGCGCTCGGCACGAGCGGACTCACCGGATCGGGGTCACTGACCTTCGCGAACACCGATAACCTCACGCGCTTCGTTGACCGCAACGCCGCGGTCTTCGGCTCTCCGTGGGCGAGCGGCCTCGCCGGCGGGAACGGCATCGGCTCGTTGACCACCGTCGAGAGCAGCGCCAGCAGCCAGTACCGTGGCGTCACGATTGGCCTCGCCAACCGGCGCGGTGTGAATCACCAGTTCGAGATCAACTACACGATCTCGACGGACAAGTCGGACGACGACAACGAACGCGACCCGTTCACGTTCCGTTACGCGCGCGCCGACAGGCTCGGCAGCGAGTGGGGGTACAGCGATCGCGACCAGCGTCACCGGCTCAACTCGTTCGTGCTCTCGCGCCTTCCCGCCGGGTTCCAGCTCAACAATCGCTTCAGTTACGCTTCCGCTCAGCCGACGAGCGAGTCCTGCGTCGCCAACGCGCCGTCGGGCATCCGGGCCGCCGGAGCGGGTGACCGGATCTGCGGGAACGGAACGATCCTCGAGCGCAACACGCTGCGGCGCGGCAACGAGTACGCCAGCTGGGACTTGCGGATCGCGCGTCCGTTCGTGGTGGGGAAAGGTGGCACGCTCGAGCCAATCATCGAGGTATTCAATGTGCTTGGGCGCAACAATTTCAGGGACCCCGCGTTCGGATCGCTGCTGTTCAATTTCGATGGCACGATCCGGAGCGGCCTCGGCGATCCACGCCAAATCCAGGCGGGCATGCGGTACGCATTCTGAGTGGACCATCGTGGGCGTTGCGGGCGGGGCCGAAGCAGCGCTCTACCACATCTAGTCAACTATCCGAGCGACCATCCACAGGACGAGGAGGCCCCGAACGCTCCACGCGACGGTGCGGAGCCAGTTTGTCATGACGAGGCCGCCGTGCGCCGCGCGGTCGAAGCCGGCGCCCAGCGTCGTGTGTCGCGGGACTTGAAGGAGGGCCGTCGAGACCCAGATCAGGACGACCAGGCCAAGGCCGAACTGGGCGGCCCACAGTGGAACCTCGGCGGGGCGGCCGAAGACGAGTAGGGTCGCGGTCCCCGCCTCGAGCAGCATCGGCGGGCCGACGACGTAGCTGGTCAGGCGTGAGTGGGCCTGGGTGTAGGCCGTGAAGCGGCCCTCGCCAACGCTGGCGAAAAGCGGGTAGTGGACGATCTGGACGAACCAGATTACGCCGGCCAGGAACAGCGTGGACGCAAGGTTCGCGAGCAGGACGTACTTCACGAACCAGACGGCATCAGCTCCGCCGACTCCCACGATGATGCACGAGTGAATTGCATTCCCGCTTTCCTAGGTGGCGCGTCGGGGGAGGGGGCGCAGTGTCGAAAGGCCGCCGTCCACGCCGAAGACCTGCCCGGTGACCCAGCTCGTCGCAGGATTGAGCAGCCACTCGATGATGGGCGATATGTCACCCGGTTCGCCGAGCCTCCCGAGCGGATGGAGGTCCAGCGAGGCTTGGCGGGCTGGCTCGCTCGCGGTCAACC
>JBKJMP010000203.1:0-7791 GCA_046596395.1 Gemmatimonadaceae bacterium | reverse complement strand
TACGACACCGCGTTCACGTTCCTCGGACCCGCGGTGCCGACCAAGCTGTTCTCGTTCTCGAACACGATGACGTTCTTCAAGCAGTTCAGGCTGTTCGGCCTCCTGGACTTCCAGGGCGGGCACTACCTGTTCAACTACAAGGAGTTCAACCGCTGTGCGCTGGCGTCCAACGGCCCGAACTGCGCCCTGCTGAATGACGCCGCGATCACCGGCACGCCGCGCCGCGATACGCTCGTTGCGGTCTACGGCATCAACGGCACGCCCACGACTATCGCGTCGCCGATGACGCAGACGCAGTACATCGAGAAGGCGGACTACGTGAAGCTGCGCGATGTGTCGCTCACCTGGAGCGTCCCGACGACGTGGGCACGCCGCCTGAGGACGGAGTCTGCATCGCTGGTGTTCGCGGGCAAGAACCTCGGGCTCTGGACCGACTACTCCGGGCTCGATCCCGAAGTCAACGGCTACAGCAACAACCAGCTGCGCGGCAGCGGCAACGCCGCACAATTCGTCCGGGTCGACGCCTATTCGTGGCCGATGCAGAAGCGCTATACGCTCACGGCCAACATCACCTACTGATGCGAAATCATCTCATGCTTCCCTTCACCTCGCAGGCACGCCGCGTCCTTCGCGCCGCCGCCTTCGTCGCCGTTCTCGGCGGAACGATGACCGTCGCGTCGTGCAAGGACTTCCTGACAGCCGAGAATCCAGCTGCCGTGCCGGTCGAGCGACTGGAGGACACGTCGCTCGTGGACCTCATGGCGAACAGCGCCATCGCCGGCATCCAGAGCCAGAACTATTTCTGGTATGCGTACCTCGGCGCGATCTTCACCGACGAGCTCCGGAACCATCACGTCTTCATCGATGAGATTCTCTACGACCGGCGCGAAGTATTCGTCGACAACAGCTACAACAGCGTCTTCACGTACGGTCCGATCCAGCGCGCTCGATGGCTCGCTGACAGCGTCGCGGGCCGCATGCGCGCAATCTATGGCGACTCGGCGCTGCGCGACGCGCGTCTTGCCCGCACATATGCGATCGCCGGCTATGACCTGATCCTCCTCGCCGAGGGCTGGTGCGAGGTGCCCATCTCCACGGCCGCGCAGCGGTTCTCGCCGCCGGTCAAGTCCGAGGACCTGTTCAAGCTGGCCGAGACGCGCTTCGACTCCGCCCTGAAGGTTGCAGCGGCGGCGAAGATCGCGAACGCCGGTAGCTCGGTGCTGGCGATTCGTTATTCCCTCGCAGCCGACTCGATCCGGAACCTCGCCTCCCTGGGCATGGCGCGCGCGGCGCTCGGGCGCAACGACAAGGTCAAGGCAGCGGCGTCCGCGCGGCAGGTGGTGGGCCTCGGCACGACCAACGACTGGACCTACAACCTGTTCTATAACGCCACGACGACCCTCGGGTTGCACAACCAGTTTGCCGACAGGCTGTCGGGCGGCGGCGGCGTAACATCCGGATCGATCTCCGGGACGCCCTTCCTGGCGCTCGACGACGCACGCGTTCCGCACCCGGTCAACGCGACGACCAACGCACCGCTCCCCGAGGCTGTGTCCGGCGGGTCGTTCGTGGTGCCGAACTCGCCACCGTCGTTCAGCACCTACAACGGCACGAAGACGGGCGCGGATTTCACGTATGGTTCGGCCATCCGCCTCGCCTCGCTGCTGGAGGCGCGCTACATCATCGCGGAAGCCGAGGGTCCGACCGCCGCGAATATCGCGTTCATCGAGTCGCGCCGCGTGGCTTTCCCGAGCACCACGGCTGCGGCACCCACGACCGCCGCGAACTTCATGGACAACCTGATCGACCAGCGCCGCCGCGACTTCTACCTTGATGGGCACCGCATGGGCGACAACCGGCGCTACCTGAAGTACTATCAGCGCAACTTCTTCCCGACGGGATCCTACCTCGGAAGCACCACGGTTTCCTACGCGAACATCAGTTGCTGGCCGATCAACACGGCGGAGATCACGAACAACCCGAGCGTGCCGAAGCCCTATATCCCGCCGACGGGCCCGTAAGCGCTCACCTTTCCACGGTTCGTTGCGAAGGACCCGCCGTGGCGGGTCCTTCGCTGCGTTCCGGGCCGGGGATCTCAGGGAGGGGGAGGAGGCTGACTTGACCCTCCGGCCTGGCCCCCGTTAGCTTGCAGGTCTGTTCCGTGCCGCCTCGTTCGGGGGCGATCCACGTATGAAGCAGATCGACGAACACTCTCAGGTTGAATGCCGACGATTAACCAGCTGGTCCGGCAGTCCCGCCGCGACCTCGCCAAGAAGGAAAAGGCGCCGGCGCTGAAGGCAAACCCGCAGAAGCGGGGCGTCTGCACGCGCGTCTACACCACCACCCCGAAGAAGCCGAATTCCGCCCTCCGCAAGGTCGCGCGTGTTCGCCTCACCAACGGCTTCGAAGTCACCGCCTACATCCCCGGCGAAGGCCACAACCTCCAGGAGCACTCCATTGTGCTCATCCGTGGCGGTCGTGTGAAGGACCTTCCCGGCGTTCGCTATCACATCGTTCGCGGGACGCTCGACGCTTCTGGCGTGAACGGCCGCAACCAGAGCCGTTCCAAGTATGGCACCAAGAAGCCCAAGGCTGGTGCCGCCGCCAAGGGAGCCAAGAAATGAGCCGCCGCAAGAGCGCCGTCAAGCGCACCATCCTGCCTGATGCGCGCTACGACAGCCAGACTGTCTCGAAGTTCATCAACGTCCTGATGTACCAGGGCAAGAAAAGCACGGCCGAGCGGATTTTCTACGCCGCCATGGACCTCGTCGAGAACCGCACGAGCCAGCCGGGCGTGAATATCTTCAAGCAGGCCCTGACGAACCTCAAGCCGGTCGTCGAAGTGAAGAGCCGTCGCGTCGGCGGTGCCACCTACCAGGTGCCGGTCGAAGTGCGTCCCGAGCGCCGCACCGCGCTCGCGATGCGCTGGTTGATCAGCTACTCGCGTGACCGCAACGAGAAGTCCATGGCCGAAAAGCTGGCAGCCGAAGTCATCGCGGCGTCGAAGGGCGAGGGCAATGCCGTCAAGAAAAAGGAAGACACCCACCGTATGGCAGACGCCAACAAGGCGTTCGCGCACTACCGCTGGTAGGCAGCACCCCGTGTGCAGATGTCGAAGCCCCATCCAGCGCGAGGACGCCGGATGGGGCTTCTTCATGGCCAATTGGAATGTTCTTCTGGTGGGGTCGCGTCGAACGCATTACGTTGCCTCCACCAGACGGTAACCTTATGTGCCGATGGGCGTCACTTGACCGTGGCTTTCAGCGCTCGAGAACCCACCGGCGCCACCCCTCCTCGCGAAACGCTGCCCGCTCGTTCAGGCTCGCATCCCTCCCCATCCTGCGCTCTCCATGATCACTACCGCGCCAAACAGCTTCCTGCGCCATCTCCGCGTGCCGGGCTACCTCATCCTCTTCATCGCGATGATCCTGCCGTTGTTGGATCTGCTCGTCTCGGTGATGCCGCTGCGGCCCACGACGGTCGTCTGGCGCTTCGGTGCGGTGGGACTGTTCTCGAGCGCGATCGGCGCACCGCTGCTCATTCTCTTCTTCATCTACGTCCTGGCCGTTTTCGCCGGCGATCGCAAGATCACGATGCTGGTCGGCATCGTCTCCGCCCTGATCTGTCTCAGCCTCATTCTTGGCTCCGGCGCATTCGTGCTCGACGCGCTCCAGATGAAGCAGCGCGTTCAGCCCGCCGCACAGACTCGGTTCATGACCGCGTCGGTCCAGGCCATGTTGAAGCTGGGCATGCAGGGACTCGGATCATTGGTGCTCGCCATCAGCGCGTTCCGCGCCCTCAAGGCGGCCAAGTCCGCACCGGTTGCCCGCAGCGCCGAGCCCCGCGCGGCGTCATCGCTGCTGGTGGGCCGGTCGGCTGCACGTCCCGTGGTTGCCGAAGTCGTCGACTCCGCTCCGCGCACCGTAGACGAATAGGCTCGTCGGACGCACACGCAAAAGGGACCTGCCTCCGGATGCCGGGAGCAGGTCCTTTTTCTGTTCCGATCAGCGATCTACGGCTTCTTCAGCGCGTCATCCGGCCGGTAAATGGCGCGCAGCTCCGAACCGAACGATCGACCTTGGCCCGGGCCACCGAGAATGGACGTCTGGAAGCGGACCACTGCGCCCACGCTCGGCGCATAGTTGAGGGTGTAACCGATTGACACCGGTGGCCCCGACGCGCTGTCGAGGCGCTCCTGGAGGGCATCGACGACGAACGTGCGGAACTCCCCCGCCTGCGTCTCGATGAGTTGCTCGCCAGTCACCTCGAAGGTCCACTGCCACTGCTCGGCGTCCACACGCACCGGAACAACCACCTTGTTGCCGATCTTCAGCGGCCACAGTGGAGCTAGGCGGGCCCCATCGAACTGGATGGGATGCGCGGGGTCCTCGGTAATGAATGTCGCGATGCGGTTCATGGCCCGGCCGCTGTCGTCCACGAAGCTGACCGTCATGCCCCGAGCGTCGGTCACTCGGTTCGTGAATCCGCGGTATCGGTACACGGTGCCGACCTGGGGCACCGAGTACGCCGCCGGCTCCAGCGGCGTGGGAAAGTACTTCTCACACCCGCCAAGCCCGACGGCAGTGAGCGTCGTGGCAAGGAGCAGGCGTCCGCTCAGGGGGCGCCGCTGGGGCCCCACGACGATCTCTGACGCTGTTGGCATGAGGACGGATGAGGAGGTAGTGCGGATCCTTGAGCCAAGTGCAGATCCTTCGCTCGCTCAGGATGACAACTGGGTGGGACGCAACACGACGGCACAACATATAGAATGAAGGCTCGTGTGGCGAATCGAAAAAAGAACGGTGCAACCGATCGCCTGGATGACGGCATCACCATTGCGCTTGCTCGGCCCGCAATGACCTCACGAACCTCAGCGCAGCCACCCGTGCCGTCCCTGGAACAGCCCATGGAGCTCACGGCTCGTTTCGCCGAGCTGGAGGAGAAGTCACGCGCGCGGGCACTGGGCATCTCGATCTACGACCACGAGACTGGCGCAGAGTTCCACTACCACGCCGACCGCTGGTTTCACGCGGCGAGCACCATCAAGGTCGCGATTCTCGTCGGAGTGTTCGGCGCCATCCATCGCGGTGAGCTGCTGCCGCAGTCGCGGGTCCACGTCCGCAACCGATTCCTCAGCGCGTACGACGCCTCCCCGTACCGGGTGCGGCTCGACCGCGACGCCAATCCCGACGTCCACCGCGAGGTGGGTCGCACGCTCCGCGTGAGCGAGCTCGCCTACGCGATGATCACCACGAGTAGCAACCTCGCCACCAACCTGCTGCTCGACCTGGTCGGCCTGGACGTCCTCCAGCGGACCCTCGACGCCTTCGGGCTGCACGGCATCGACCTCCGCCGAGGCGTGGAGGACGAGCTGGCGTTCGAGCACGGCATCAATAACCGCTGCACCGCCAATGGGCTCGTCGGCCTGCTGCGGCTGATCGGCGAGGAGCACGCGTTCAGCCCGGCGCTGTCCCGCGATATGCTCGACGTGTTGCTGGGTCAGGAGTTCAACAGCGGGATACCGGCGGGGTTGCCCCGTGGCGCCAAGGTGGCGCACAAGACCGGGGAGATCTCGACGATTGCCCACGACGCGGGACTGATCTACCTGCCGGGCCGGAAGCCGTATGCGCTCGCAGTGCTGACGGAGTGGGATCCGACCACTGGCGGCCGTTCCGCGACGATCGCGGCGGCCTCCTACCTGGCCTACGGCGCCCTGATTGGAGACCGCGATTGACGACGACTGCTGTCGCCTCGTTTCCACTGCGCCTCGTGGACGGACGTCGACTCGAGCGGCGCTTCCGGGACGTTCTCCTGCCCGGTGGCGTGCTCGGCGACCACACCGGACAGGCGAGAGTGCTGCCTCGTTATTTTTACGAGGTCGAGTCGTGGGACCAGGCGCGCGACACCTACCTGTCGCGGCATTTTGCGGTGTCGGAGTTCATTCATACCGACGTGCGCGAGGCACCGGCCCTGCGGGTGTTTCCGCGGTACATCCCGTGTGCGACGGTGCTCCTCGCGTCCGTCTTGGAGCTCTTCCGCGACGCGGTGGGCAACTACGTCCACATCGGGGCCAACGGGGGATACTGCTCACCTCGGCACGCCCGTATCGGGGGCGCCTCACCCCACTGCTGGGGGACTGCGGCCAACATCTACAAGGTGGGGGACATCTACCTCGACACGCAGGAATCGATCGCTCGGTACGCGTCCATCATTCGCGAGGTACTACCGACCGTTTGGACCCGCCCGCTGGGCCCGGAACTCGCAAAGACGGATGATCATTTGCACGTGGATCTGGGATATGTCGTGAGTATCCCGCGGGAGGCCGCCGGAGAGACGCACAACCTGAAACTGGCGGGCGATCCGCTATGAACCGCGGGCTGTAATGACTGCCGCGGGGGCAAACTGAAGGCGAAGGGGACTGCTGATGTCGATGGAACAGGGCAAGCGGCCACGTCACACTGACCGCGTGGCTCGGCAAGAGGGTACGGATTCCGCTCGTGGGCTCCCGGCAATCGGGCTCGAGGCGGAATTCATCACGATCGTGGATGGCGTCCAGCAGAAGCCGGAGGAGGTCTTCGGCTCGCCACGGCACGTCGTCCGTGGTCCGCTCGTGCACCGGACGGGGCGGTCGTATCACCTGCCGACGGGCGGCGCGCTGTACTTCGATACGGGGGTGATGGAGATCGCGACGCCGATGATCGAGATTGCGCGCGGCTGCGCGGCACGTGGCACCCGCTCGCTCTGGGAGAGTCTCGGTTTTCTCCGCACCGAGCTCGACGCGTGGGAGCGGGCGCAAGGTCGTACGGTCAGGCTGGTCGGCTTCAGCGCGCACTACAATGTCTCGTTCGAGCTCACAGCGGCCGAGCGGGCGAATGGGCGCTCGGTCGAGCAGCTGGCGTACCTGCTGACGTACGTGCTCGCCGCCCCGGTCATGCTGTTGGCGGCGAACCGGCGCTCCACTGGTGTCGGTGTTCGTCCACGGGGCAACCGAATCGAGATCACGGCGGATTTCACGCCGGACGCGGCGCTCATGGCAGCGACGGCGACGCTCATTGTCGGCATCGTGCGCGACGTGATGACGTGGCCCGACTACTCGCTCGAGCAGCTTGCGGCGCACGGCATTCCCGTGGTGCGTGGGTTTCTTCCAGTCGCCCACAGCTCACGGAAGGGATGGGTCGCGAAGCACTCGTGCTAT
Organism: Gemmatimonadaceae bacterium; assembly: GCA_046596395.1. Taxonomy (GTDB): domain Bacteria; phylum Gemmatimonadota; class Gemmatimonadetes; order Gemmatimonadales; family Gemmatimonadaceae; genus AG11. Next base: position 596 of record JBKJMP010000203.1, on the reverse strand, counting down.
CCGGCGAATCCCTTCACCGCCGACGTCGACGGCGACCGGTGGACGCTTCGGTCGGGTGAGCAGCTGTCGCTCCGGGCGATTGCGGGGCGCACGACGCGGGTGTTCTGGGATTCGATTCGGGCGCTCGGCGACCCGCTGTCGCTGCAGCTCATCGCGGCCGTGATGCGTGGACGGGCGCCGTCGCTGCTGGAGCTGGATGACCGTCCAGCGGCGTACGATGACGTCGGCCGGCTCTGCACCTGGGACGACCTGTTTCCGTTGACGCTACTGCCCCGATCGCGATACGAGCGCGTGCTCGGTCATGCGATCGCGGGACGACGGGTGCGCATGGGTGGGGCGTGGCACCAGCCGGTTGGGGTGAAAGGGTGGACCCATGTGGTGTTTCGGCGGGAGACGGACGGGGCGCGGCAGGTGCGGTCGCTGGATGACATGCTGGGGCATCTCGATGCGTGGGACCGGACAGCGGATCGTCGGCGGGGGGAGCGGAGGGTTGGGCGGGTTGCGGAGCGAATGGACGAGCGGCGAGGGGAGGAGCGGCGGGGCGAGGTGGTGGATACCCTGCAAAGGCGGCGGGAGGCGGACTCGGCAGTTGAGGT
>JBKJMP010000067.1:0-5625 GCA_046596395.1 Gemmatimonadaceae bacterium | reverse complement strand
CTCGATGCGTTCGACACGCGTCTCCATCCCGATCGACGACGCCAGCCGACAAAAGAACAGTCCGCCCGGCGCGAGCACACGCCACGCCCCATCCAGCATCGCCAGGAAGTGCGCATCGTCGTGTGCGAAGTGCAGGACCGCGCTACAGAGGACGACGTCGGCCGAGAACTCGGGGAATGAAAGCGCCTCGAGTGGCTCGACGCGGAAACTCCCCGGCGAGAGATGCGGCTGGATCGCTGCGGCCATGCGTTGTACCTCCACGATCGCCTCTGGGCTCGCATCGGCGCCGCTGACGTCGTAGCCCTCGCGCAAGAGGTAGACGATATTCCGACCGCCGCCGCATCCAGCATCGAACACGCGCATCCCCGGCGCGATTCGGCCGCGCAGGAGCTGGTCGAAGAGATAGATGTCGATGTCGCCGAACTGATCGCGAAGGGCTGTCTCGGCCATACCTCCTCCGGGCACGACGTTCGCATTGCTCTAACACATGACGCTGCCGAATCCCGAGATGGAAAGCATCAGGAATCGCTTGCTCAAGGTACTCCGCCTGGCGCAGCAGGGCGTGGGCGGCGAGCGCGAGAATGCGGAGGTACTGCTCGCCAAGCTGCTGCGCAAGCACTCGATGACCATGGCGGACCTCGAGGGCGCGCTCGATCAGCCGCGGGCCCTTTCCTGGCTCGAGGCGCGCGACCTGGAGGAGCGCACGATCCTCTCGCAGCTCGTCATCCGGCTGTTCGGAACCGCGCGCAAGATCTGGCATCGCGCGGGTGAATCGAACCTCGGGGTGGACGTTACTCCGTCAGAGCACGCCGCGCTCGTGATCGCCTGGGAGGTGTATCGCGCGGCGTTCGCCGAGGCGCGCCACGCGCTCGTGATGGGGTTCTGCTTCAAGCACGGCCTCTATGCCGCGGACGGTGCAACAACTGCGGAAATGTCGGAGGACGACCGGCGTCGCGCGGCGAGTGCGCTAGCGTTGTCGGAGGTGCTACCGACCGTGGACTCGCCGGGGCGGCGGATCAAAGGTAGCTGAGCCAGGCCTCGTTGCGGCGCGCCTTGAGCGCGGCGAACCAGCGGCACAACGGGTACGTCGCCAGCACGACGCCGATCCAGACGAGATAGACGATCGGCAGCGAGTATCCCCATTCGGGCGGCGGCGTGAACGGGTAGTTGCCGAGGTCCGGCGACTCGAACATCCAGTGCGCCGCTCCGTACCGCACGTAGCACGTCGCCACGGCGAGCAGGTGGATGAGCACGAAGTGCAGCACGAAGTAGAAAAGCGGCACCTTGCCGAACACCAGCGAGCTGCGGAGCATCCTCGGAGTTCCGTGATCCATCGCCCACAGCAGGACGAGCGCGGGGCCAAGCGTCATGAGCAGGAAGAGCAGCGACGGCGGATACTTCGTCGTGTTCAGGAACGACACGGCGGTCATGACGAAGGTCGGTTGCGCGGACCAGCGCGCGGCGTCGCCGTAGACGTTGATCCATCGGAGCGCGACGAACGCCACGCTCATGGCCAGGCCCAGCCGCATCAGGAAGGCACGACGACGCTCGGGCTCCCAGTTGTAGATCTGCCCGAGACCATAACCGGCCGCGGTGACGCCGATCCAGGGGATCAGTGGATATGCCGCGAACACCACACGATCGGGGCTGTTGAGCACGAAGCCGGGTCCGTGGAGGATCGCCCAGATGGGATGCGCGGTCCTCGCGCCATCGAGGAGGTTGTGCCCCGCGATCATGATGATGCCTATCGCCGTCGTGGCAGCCGTCGGCAGGTGCACGAGCACCGAGAGCACGATCATGGACCAGCCGAGCGCCCAGAGCACGAGCAGCATCGTGACGCGGTAGTCCACGTTGAACTGGTACGCGAAGCACCGCACGATCACGAGCTCGAGGAAGATGAGCCAGATCCCGCGCGTAAGGAGGTAGCGGGACAGTTCCCCCTTGGACTTCTTCTTCAACGAGAGGTACGCACCCGTACCCGTGAGCAGGAAGAACACCGGTGCGCAGAAGTGCGTGATCCAGCGCGTGAGGAAGAGTGCGGGCGTCGTCGACGCGAGGTTCGTGGGGTTCTGGCCCGGACTGCCGAAGAAATCGCGCGTGTGATCGAGCGCCATGATGATCATGATGACGCCGCGAACGACATCGATCGCCTCGAGGCGCGGGCGCGCGGAGGAAGGCCCGAGATCGACCTGCGCACTGGGCGACGGCGACGTGAAGTTGGGGTCAGAGTCAAAACGCATCTGACTCCGACCCCTGACCCCAAAAGAGCAGGAATGGCGTACACAGAATTGTATACCAACATGCGGACGGCGTCCTGCCTCGCAAGGCCCCCCCGAACCGTCAGCGAAGGGTGTAGTACGTCGTGAAGAACAGGAGCGTGCGGTACGCGGCCAGCAGGCCCAGGAATGCGGCCGACAGGACGGCCGTTAGCGCGATGCCACGCGTGATTGACAGCCTGTAGACGCGCCGGACGCCGAGGAAGACGTAGCCCGGCATCGCGAGCAGCAGCGCGGTGAGACTACCAATCACGAGGATCGCTGGCGCCCCCGTGAGCGCGGTGCCGACCAGCGCGCCAGCCACGGCCCCCCAGCCCACGAACAGCAGCCAGACGAATGCGAGCGTGTGCAGTGCGAACACCAGGTGCTCGCCATACCGGTGCGGCACGCCCGTGCTGCTCGCGCGCCGGAAGACGAGGCGGAGCAGGAGCGCGATCGCCGGAGCGAAGAGCAGGATGAGGCTCTTGCGTTGCGCTTCGACCCGGCGGTCGAAGGCACGCGAGTATTCCGCGCTGCTGGACGGATGGTCGCGTGCCGCCCTGGCGACGAGCGAGCGCACCAGGATCGGCGACGGAGGTGCGGACTGCGCGTACGTCGCGAGGTTGTAGTTGAACAACGGCATCTTCGGCGCGGCAACGAACAGCACCACGTTCACCAGCAGGAACAGCTGCAATGGACGGAGGTACCGGCGCCTTCGCCCTGCGAGATGTTCGGCGGTCAGGACACCGGGCCGCGACACGAGCGTCCACATCGTGCGAATCGCCTTGCCGTCGAGGCTGGCCAGTTGCTCGAATGCGTCTGCGGCGTAGGCGCTGAGCGAATAGTCGCGGCGCGTCGGCGCGGCCTGCCCACACTCTGGACAGTACCGCCCCATCGCCGATGAGCCGCAATTGGGGCACGGCGCAGCCGGAGCAGTGCTCACCCGGGGAGGTGCCGGCGAATGTCCCCGGCGATCGCCGCGCGAACCGACGGATCGCGCGACGTACAGAAGACGCAGGGAGTCTCTTCGTCCGCGGCCATCAGTCAGGGCTCGTCCCCACTCGGACCGTAGATCTGCGGCACCTTGGCGCCCATCGGCCGCAGGTACGTGGTGATCTGCCCGCGATGGTGCACGATGTCGAACAGAAAGCTCCACGCCATCGGCGACGCCGGCCGATCCGTCCCGAAGAAATTCAACGTGCCGTTCCACCGCTCGGCCGGCAGCTTCTCCCATCGCGCGACGATGTCGCTGCTCTGCTCTTCGTACCTCGCGAGGATGTCCTTCATCGACGCCGGCATCGCGGGCGGTGCCCATTCGGCCGAGCCGTTCTCCAGCGCCTCGATGATCATCTTCTCCTCGAAGAGGATCTGCCACGCGATCTCCTGCGCGGTGCGCGACTTGGGGTCAGGCTTGTAATCCGAGCCTTCGGGAATTCTCGAAAGCACGGCGCGCGTCGTCTTCGCCTCGTCAGTCCAGAACTTCGCGAACAGCGCCTTCTCGTCCATGTGATCTCCTTGTGCGATTGATGTATGACTGGAAACGCCTTACAGACCTTCTGCACGTCGCTGGCGCAGCACCTCGTAGACCGCGATTCCCACCGACGTGGAGAGGTTCAACGATCGCACGTGCGGTGACGCAATCGGCATGGCGAGCATGCGTTCACCATACCGCGCGTGGATTCGCGGTGCCAAACCGCCGGCCTCCCGTCCGAACACGAGCACGACGTCAGTCGAGGCGCCGAACGGCGCGTCCCACAGTAGGCGGGTGCCCTGTGTGGAGAAGAAGTACGCGTCGCCAAGCGCCGGCAATTCGGTTTCGAGCTCGTCCCAGCTCTCCCAGACGCGTACGTCCACGTGCTCCCAGTAGTCCAGCCCCGCGCGACGGACCTCGCGTTCGTCGAGCGAGAAGCCGAGCGGCTTCACCAGGTGCAACGTGGCGCCCGCGGCGAGGCACGTGCGGCCCGCGTTGCCGGTGTTCCAGTGAATCTCGGGATGAACGAGCACGACATGAATGCCCACGCGCTACTCGAACTGCTTCCGGAACGCCGCGAGCTCGCGCGCGTTGTCCGCATGCGCCGCGCGGAGGACGTCCATCTCCTCGCGCAGGCCGCGCGTGAGCTCCTCGAGCGCCGCAATGCGATCGGCGGTGGAGCCGGTCGCCGGGGCAGCGACGTCGTCACGCCCTTCATAGGAAACGTCACCACCCAACAAGTGCGCGAATCGCACCTCCTTCTGTCCGGCGCGACGCGGGAGTCGCGCTGCGGCAGGCGACGGCTCGCGCGTGATGAGCCCTTCGAGCGCCGCCTCCACGCCATCGGCATCATCGGCCGGCACCAGGCGACCCGCCCTCGTGCGTATCTCGGCCATCGTCTGCGGACCGCGCAGCATCAGCACCGAGAGCACGGCCAGCTCGGCTCGCGTGAGCTCGTCGGACTGGATGAGAAGGTGTTGGTACTTCGGAACGCGCTCACCGCTCCCCTGAAACGAGCGCACGAGGCTCGCTCGGCGCAGCGTATCGATGGCGCCGGAGACGTCAGCGTCAGCGAGCGCCATCACCGGATCGCGGTTCGACGACTGGTTGCACGCGCCGACGAGTGCGTTCAGCGAGAGTGGATAGTGGTCGGGAGTGGAAAGCTCCTTCTCGATGAGGGCGCCGAGTACCCGCACTTCGATGGGGCCGAGGTTCTGTGGGAGCACGTCCCTTACTCGACGATGATCGAGCGAACCATCCCGAGCTCCGCGTGCATCTTGCCCGTACCGGGGTCCGACACGAGACAGTGCAGCACGTACTCACCGGCCGAGAGAGTCACGGGGAGATACGCCCTGACCTTCGGGCCCATTCGCGCAACGCCCGCAACTGGCGTCCCGAGCCTGCCGCGCCGTTCTGCCCGCATCCACGTCGCCATCGACACCCCTGCATTGAGTCGCAGGATGCGCACTTGATGATCCTGCTTCCCCTCGTTCACCACATGCAGCATGTGCTCGCCGGCGCGCCAGCGCTCCGGTCCCACGTACGCGAAGTCCACCATGCGCACCTGCTGTGTTGCCGCGGGCGCTGCCGGCCGCGCGCGAGACGCCACGCCACCAGGTACCACGACGAGCTTTGCCTCCCCGCTGACGGCATGCCGATGGGTGTCGTCGCCCATGGTCACGCAGGCGAGCACGTATCGGCCCGGCGCGAAGCGAATTACCACGACGCCAGTGTCACCGATCTCGGGACCACCGAGTGCAATGCCGGGCTTCGGCGTGATGGTGGTGGTGTCGAGCGCCGTCAGGAACGCGCGGACGGACGCGTCCGTCGTGCGACCCTCGAGACGGAAGACCACGAGGATGTGTCCGGCGCCATCCTCGTCCACGCGCACGCGCCGCC
>JBKJMP010000665.1:0-3891 GCA_046596395.1 Gemmatimonadaceae bacterium | reverse complement strand
CAATGATCTCGGACGTGATCGCGCCGGTGGGATGATGGAACAATGCCATGGTCTTCTCCGTGTCCTCCGTGTCCCTCCGTGTGCTCCGTGTCAAAGCACTTGAAAAGGGTCGGTGGGTGATGCCAGTCAGCGGAGGGGCATTGTACTACGGGCTCGTCACAGAAACGTCATTCTGCGGAGCGGCATCAGTGCTCGCTGGCCGCTGGCACCCGTGTCGCCCCTTCCTCGAGCCTCTCCGTCCGGCTGAGCCGCTCGACGTCGATCGCGATCTTCCCGTCCGGCCCGTGCGCGAAGATGCTCGCGAACTTCACGTCCCACCGCACTTCATCCCACAGGTATGACGTCCGCGTCGTCACCCGCGTCGAGAACGTGTCGTCGAGCGCGCTGATGAACACCAGGATCTCCGCCTGCGCATCGGCGAGGCGCTCCGGCGTCATCCCGGCGAGCGGACTGTCCGCGGTGATGGGATGCACCACCGTCCAGTGCAGCGTGAACAGCTCCACCGAGCTGCGCTCCAGCGCCAGCTCGTGAAAGTCGCGCTCACGAACGCCGTTCGCCGTCTCGAACTGGCTGAGATTCACCCGGACGCGGACGTCGCTCAGCTCACCGGGCTTGAGGTTCACGATGCGGAACATCAGGCCGCGTCCGCCGTCGTACGGTGCGACGACCGCCGACTCGCTGAACCCGACCTGCATGCGCGGACGCGTGAGTCGCGCGATGAGCAGTCCGAAGGCGACCACCAGGGTGATGGGCCCGACGAACGACTCGAGCGTCGCGAGCCAGTTGGCCGTGGGACCATACGCGTGCATCACGCCAGTGCCGGTCGTTGTGAACACGCCGACACTGAACGTGAACGCGCGAAGGAACGGATCCGCCAGCCCGATCTGGTCGGCGCCGCGCAGGGCACCGTCGCCGAGCGCGAGGTACGCGAGCGCGAAGACCCCGTTCATGAGCAAGAGGATGCCGATCATCCACGCGGCAAACACGGGCCACGTGGCCTCGAGGGCGCTGAGGTAGAGCCGCGCGGTGCGCTGCGCGCCCAAGCCGTACTTGACGCTGTTGGGGCTGCCGTCGCGATTCAGGAAGCGGCCGCGAACGGCATTCGCCACCACGCGTCCGAAGCCAAGATCGGACGGCTCGTATGGCGGAGGAGGCGGAACTTCCGTCTCGGCGGTTTCGGTCACGCTACGCTCAGGGCACGAAGAGAGGATACGGATTCAGTGGCGCGGCCTTGTACCACACCTTCGTATCGCTCGACCGGCCGATGGCGAAGTGAAGATGCGGGGTGCCGGGCGGTGCGTTGCCCGTCGTCCCCACAGTGCCGATCGGCTGCCCCTGACGCAACGGCTGCCCCTCGGCGAGTCCGGGCGCGTAGGCGTCGAGGTGCCCATACATGAGGATGAACCGGTCCGACGAGTCCGCGGCGTAGATCATCAGTCCGCCGGCCACGCTCGTGAACAGCTTCAGCACGCGCCCAGACGCCGCCGACAGCACCGGCGTCCCACGCGGAGCAAGGACGTCGATCGCCTCGTGGGGCCGAGACCCGCCACGCTTCTCGTTGTAGCTGTCGCGCAACTGGTCGCGCGTGATGCCCGCGACCGGCACGATGAGCGACCGCTTGAGCACCGCGAGGTCGCTCTCGGTCGGGAGCAGCATCGGCGACGAGTCGATGACCGTCAGCGTCGTCATGCTGTCGGTCGCCAGCGCCTCGATGATGGCAGCGGGATTGCCTCGCACGAACGTGCTCGGATCTGCCTCCGCGCCGGGGCGAAGTGACTGGTCGGAAATCGGTTGCGGTGTGGTGTCCGGCCGGAGTGCCGCGCTCGAGTCGGTCGCGCTCCGGGAGTCCTCGATCCGCACACACGCTGCGAGCAGCAGCACCAGCAGGATGGAATGTCTCATGATGCGCGCGCGTACTTGTCGAAGAACGTCTTTCGCGCCTTGGCCACCTTGGGCGCCACAACCGCGCGGCAGTATCCCTGTCCCGGATTCTTGGTGAAGTAGTCCTGGTGATATCCCTCGGCGGCGTAGTACGGGGGCACCGGCGCTACCTCCGTCACCACCTTCGCATCGTACCGGCTCTCTGCGTCGAGGTCGGCGATGGTGGCGAGGGCGGTCTCACGCTGCGCGTCCGAGTGGTAGAAGATCACCGAGCGATACTGGGTACCGCTGTCGCCACCCTGCCGGTTGAGCGTCGTCGGATCGTGGATGACGAAGAAGATGTCGAGCAGCTCGCGGAATGAGATGACACTCCGGTCGAAGGTAATCCGCACGACTTCCGCATGGCCGGTGCGCCCCGAGCACACGAGCTCGTAACTCGGGTTCTCGGGTGCACCCCCAGCGTATCCGCTCTCGACGTGCGTCACCCCGCGAAGGTCGCGATAGACCGCATCGAGGCACCAAAAGCACCCGCCGCCGAGCGTGGCGGTCTCGGTGGATTGCGAGGTCACAGCCATGTTCTCTTCCCTGAGCAGGACATCAGAAAGTTAATCACCGCAGCGGAGGCAGCGGCGGCAAGGACGCGAGGAACGCCGCGAACGGCTCCCTCCACACCGCCGCGACCGTGTGCGTCCCGTGCCCCCGCGTGGCCGGCGTGATCGGCAGCAGGATGTATCGTCCCGACGGCACGCGCGTGATGAGCCGCTCCATGAGCCCGAGCTCAGGCGGGTTCACCAGATCGTCCGCCGAGTTGATCGCCAATACTGGCGCCTTGATGCGGCCGAGCAGCGGTTCGGGATCGTAGTCGCGCGAGGAGTCGAACGCGTAGAGGAAATCGTTCGCGTCCGTGTTCCGCATCCGCGCGTCGAGGAACCGCGTGATGACGGCGTCCGCCGAATCGCGCGTCGGCGCATCGCGGTGCTGCACCAGCGGCGCGGTGCTCATCATGTAGAGCAGCTGCAGGGCGTATCGCAGCCCACGGGGTGGCGACGAGTACTCCCCGTTCTTCCACTCGGGATCGGTGCGGATGTCGTCCATGATCATCTTGCGAATCATCCGGTTGCGCCCCACGATCGCCGTCGGCACGCTCGCGAGTGGCACCACACCATCCACGAAGTCCGGATAGCGTTCCGCGAGCACCCAGCTGTGCATCCCACCCATCGAGGTGCCCATCGCGAGGCGCAGGCGCTGCACGCCAAGCTTCTCCGTCAGCAACCGATGGTGGGCGTCCACCATGTCGTCGTACGTGTACCGCGGAAACCGCGCGCGCAGCCCCTCGCTCGGCCGACTCGATTGTCCGTGGCCGATCGCGTCGGGCAGCACGATGTAGTACTGCGTCGTGTCGAGCGGCTGCCCAGCGCCGTACAGGACCGCGAAGCTCGCCGAGAGGAACTGCGTGCCGGCCCCCGTCGTCCCGTGCATCACAAGCACCGCGTTGCGAATGGCGCCCTGCGCGTCACGCTTCGGTTGGCCGAGGGTGCGGTAGTTCAGTCGGAGTTGGGGCAACACTTCGCCGCTCGCGAACCTGAAGTCGGGGATGATGTGCTCGCCGGTGACGCCAGCGGGCGTGGCAGGCTGCGCCTGGACGCGTGATGCGAGCAGCAGGCACGCGATGAGGATGCGTTGCACGGTCATGGTCGCTTGGGTGTGGCTCGTTCGAAGATGACGTGTCCGTTGCCACCGGGCGGTGCGAGCACGAGCCCCGGATGCCACGCGGCGAAGCGCAGGAGGCCCGGCAACACTGCCGAGGCACGGTCGAGAAACAGGTCGAAGCCCGGCGCTGCCTCGAGATACTCGAGGGCAGTGCCGTCCCTCAACTCGACCACAAGGCGCACCTGATCAGGTCCATCCGCATCAGACCGGTATGCGCGCAGCCGGCTGATGTCCGCCCACCGGGCGGCCGCGATGCAGCGCCCTCCCTTCCACAAGGCGAACCCTGCCGCGACCACGACG
>JBKJMP010000662.1:0-4382 GCA_046596395.1 Gemmatimonadaceae bacterium | reverse complement strand
ACTTCTCGGAATAGGTTTCGATATGGCCGGTGTCGGCGTTGACGACCTCGACGAGTCCTTCGGCAAGCTTGAGCGCCGTCTCGACCGAGTCGGTGAGCCGCCCGCGATCGTCGGAGCGGACCACGAGACGGTCGACCACGACGGAGACGTCGTGATTCTGCCGCCGGTTGAGCTTCGGCGGATCCGCGACCTCGATGAGCGCCCCATCGACGTACGCGCGGATGAACCCCTGCTTGCGCACGGACTCGAACAGCTCGCGGAACTCGCCCTTGCGCCCCTGGATCAGTGGCGCACGCACCTCGATCTTGGCGCCCTCGGGCCATGCCAGCACGGCCTCGGAAATCTGTGCCGGACTCTGGCGCTGCACCGGGCGCCCGCACGTCGGGCAGTGTGGCGTGCCGGAGCGCGCGAAGAGCAGGCGGAGGTAATCGTATATCTCCGTGACCGTGCCGACGGTCGATCGGGGATTGTGGCCAGCCGTTTTCTGCTCAATGGAGATGGCCGGTGACAGTCCTTCGATGGCATCGACGTCGGGCTTTTCCATGAGCCCGAGAAACTGGCGCGCGTATGCGGAAAGGGACTCGACGTAGCGCCGTTGACCTTCCGCGTAAATGGTGTCGAAGGCGAGCGAGGACTTGCCCGACCCAGACAGTCCCGTGATGACCGTGAGCCGGTCGCGGGGAATGGTTACGTCCACGTTGCGCAGGTTGTGCTCGCGTGCGCCGCGGACGATCAATGCGTCTTCTGCCATAACAAGGTAAGGTCGCCTCAGGACCGACGGCAGACAAGCCACGAGAGATGCGCGCGACGCGGCGCCGAGACTACCCAACGAGACAGGGATTAGATTTCCCCGCGGCTCCACCCATGAGCCGTCGTCCTCCCCGCCGAACCCACTCAGCGCGCCCCCGTGCGCGCACTCGGAGATCATGCCGCATACCGACGCCATCGTGGTGATGACGACGCTCTCTTCCGCCGACGAAGCCGTGAAGTTGGTGCGCGCGCTGCTCGAGCGACGCCTGATCGCGTGCGGAACGGTGATGGGCTCCGGTCGCTCCCTGTACCGGTGGCAGGGCAAGATCGCCGACGAGCAGGAGGTCGTGGTGCTGCTGAAGACGAGGTCCGCTCGGCTCGAGACGCTCCAGCTCGCATTCGACGAGCTGCATCCATACAAGGTGCCCGAGCTGCTGGCGCTCTCGGTGACGTCGGGGAACGCGAAGTACCTGGAGTGGATCAATGCCGAGACGACTCTCGCGTTGGCATGAGCCGCAATTGACGGAGATGAACCGCAGCATGTCGCAGCCGAATTCCGAGATCCCAACGTCCTCGACCCCGCCGACGGGCACTCCACAGGTCGCCCTCGAGCTCGATGACGCCCGCCGCGAGGTAGCTGACGCGGAGGCGCGCGCGGCAGCTCGCGGCCCAGACATCGTGGAACAGGCAGCAGAGCTGACGGCCCGCGGAGAGTTGAGCGCTGCGCTGGCGATGCTGCGTTCGCTGACGTCGCGCGAGCCGGCTAACGTGCGAGCACGCCTCGCGGTGGCAGTATTGCTCGAGAAGCGCGGCGACCTCGACGGCGGGCTTGCCGAGCTCGGACGTGCGTTGGAGGGCGCGGCGGACGACGTTACCGTGCTGTGCGCGCGTGCGGCGCTGCTCGGATCGCGCGGACGGTTCGACCAAGCCGAGGCGGACCTGCGCCGCGCGGCGAAGGCAGACGCCTCGAGCGCCGAAGTGCAGGTGCAGCTCGGGATGCTATTCTCCAAGCGCGCCCGGTGGCGCGAGGCGATCGAGCCATTGCTGGCCGCCATCGCCGCAGACCCCACCCGCGCCGATGCGCACTACCACCTCGGCGAGGCATACAATCACATCGACGACCTCCCGGCCGCGCTGGCCTCGTACGAGGCCGCGTCGGCGCTGCAGCCGGCAAACCTGCGGGCGCTGAAGGGAATCGGCATCGTGCTCGACCGGCTGGGACGGCCGACCGAAGCCGCCGCGGCGTACCGTCGCGCGCGTGATGCACAACGGCGGTGACCTGATGAGCGGCAAACCCAGGAGACGCGGCCTGCTCGCAGCAGGCATTCTCGTTCTTTGGGTGGTCGGACTTGGCCTGCTCACGCAGCGCGAGCTCTTCCGCCCACACATCGAGAAGCTGGCCGAGGCGGGAATGCGGGTCACGCCGGGCGCGACGTACTTCGCGGTGCTCCAGAAGGGTGAGCAGATCGGCTTCGCGTCAACGACGGTGGATACCGCGGACGCCGGCATCACTGTCGCGGACTACCTGGTGGCCGACCTTCCGATCGCGGGCAAGCTGCATCGCGCGAGCGCGCGAACGACCGTCCGCCTGTCGAGGGCGCTTCGCGTCATGAACTTCACGCTGGACATCGACGCCGGGCTCACGCCCATGAAGGCGGAGGGACGCGTGGATGGCGACTCGGTGCTCGTACTCACCGTGCGCGGCGTGGAAGGACAGCCCACGGATACCCAGCGCATCGCGCTCACGGGGCCAATCCTTCTGCCGACGCTCGTGCCGCTCGCGATCGCGCTCGCCGAGCGTCCCGAGGTCGGGAAGACGTACACGCTTCCGTTGTTCGACCCACTGTCGATGTCCACGAAGAACGCGTCGATCCGGGTGCATGCCGAGAGCGTGTTCGTGGTGGAAGACAGCAGCATATTCGATGCGCCGGCGGCGCGGTGGCGCGGCGCGCGGCCGGATACGCTTCGCGCGTGGCGTCTTTCTACCGAGGGAGACACCACCGGAGGGACGGGAGCATTCGCCGGGTGGGTGGACGAGCAAGGGCGCGTGATCAGCGCGACCCAGCTGCTCGGAATGACGCTCGAGCGGCGGCCGTACGAGGTGGCGTTCGAGAACTGGAAGGCCGACGCGCTGTACCGCGGAACGCAGGTAACCGCGGATCGCGACATTTATGAGACCACCGCCATCTCCGCCGGGGAACGAGTTCGCAAGAACCTGTCGGAGCTGCGCGTGCGACTGACCGGCGTCGATCTCGATGGATTCGACGTGAAGGGCTACCGGCAGCGACTGCGCGGGGACACGCTGACGATCACGCGCGAAGCCCCAGAGGCGCTCAAGGCGAGATACGTCCTGCCCAATGGCGCCAAGGCCACCGTGATGAGCGTGTTCCTGGACCCGGAACCGCTGATGGAGTCGCAACACCCCGACATCATTGCGCTCTCGCACCGCCTGCGCGGTACGGAGAGCGATCCGCGCGTGGTCGCCGAGCGGATGAACAAGTGGGTCTACGACTCGGTGACGAAGAAAATCACCGTCGGCGTGCCGAGCGCGCTCGCGACACTGCGTTCGCGGCAGGGGGACTGCAACGAGCACACGCAGTTGTTCGTTGCGCTCGCGCGGGCGTCGGGCATTCCCGCGCGCGTCGCCGCAGGGCTCGCCTTCCTCGACGGCAAATTCTACTACCACGCCTGGCCGGAAATCTGGCTCGAGCGCTGGGTCGCGCTGGATCCGACCTTCGGGCAGTTCCCCGCCGATGCATCGCATCTTCGGTTCACGATCGGCAGCCTCGGCAAGCAGGCCGAGCTCCTGCGCCTGATGGGCGCACTCCGAATCGACGTTCTCGCCTCTCGATGACGACTACATGATTAGCCTGCGCCGGCTCACGAAGCGTTACGGGAGCTTCACTGCAGTAGACGCGATCGATCTCGAGGTGCCCAAGGGGGAGCTCTTCGGCTTCCTCGGCCCGAATGGCGCCGGCAAGACGACCACGCTGCGCATGATCGCGGGCATCCTCAAGCCGTCTGGCGGGACGATCGAGATCGCGGGCGTCGATCTCGCGAAAGATCCCATCGGCGCGAAGATGCGGCTCGGGTTCATTCCCGACCGGCCTTTCATCTATGAGAAGCTGACGGGCGCCGAGTTTCTCCGCTTCGTCGCGGGGCTGTTCGACCAGGAAGGGCCGGAAGTGGAGCACCGCGGGCGCGAATTGCTCGCACTGTTCGACCTGGAGGAATGGAAGGACGAGCTCGTGGAGAGCTACAGCCACGGCATGCGGCAGAAGCTGATCATCTCGAGCGCGTTCGTGCATCGGCCGGAGGTGATCGTGGTTGACGAACCAATGGTCGGCCTCGACCCCAAGGCGGCGAAGATCCTCAAGGATCTCTTTCGCGAATACACGCGACGTGGCCATACCATCATGATGAGCACGCACACGCTCGAGGTCGCGGAAACCTTGTGCGATCGCGTGGCGATCATCGCGAAGGGCACGATACGCGCGTGCGGAACGATGGCCGAGTTGCGTGCGACGGCAGAAGGTGAAGGTGCGTCGAGTGGGCTCGAGCAGATCTTCTTGCGCCTCACGGGAGAGAACGCGGCGCGGGAGCTCGTCGAGGTGCTGGATGCCTGAGGTGGT
>JBKJMP010000537.1:0-4774 GCA_046596395.1 Gemmatimonadaceae bacterium | reverse complement strand
CGCGTCGCCCGCTCTCGGCGTGGCGACAGTCGCAAAGCGCACGCGCCTCTAAACTCCTCTGATGGTTCAGTCGCTCAGCCATGTATGCCGGAGTGGTGCCCTGAGCCGGGCCAGCCTCCTGATGAGCGTGAACCTCTTCGCCGCCTGCGGAGGCGGGTCATCGACCAGCGTGCCCCCGACGGTTTCGACACCTGTTCTGACGGTGGTGAGGGTGTCGCTGTCAGCCGACACGATTCCGGTGGGACAGAGTGCGGTGGCCACCATCGCCGGACTCGACCAGAGCAGCGCGCCGATCGGAGTCGGCACGCCGACGTGGAGCACCGCCTCGCCAGCCGTGGCAACCGTGAGCGCCGGTGGCGTGGTCACCGCGGTTTCGCAGGGCCGCACCACGCTGATCGCGTCGGTGAACGGCAAGCAGGGTGAGATACCCGTCACCGTCGTTGAGATCCCGATTGCCCGCCTATCCATTACCCCCGCGGTCATCAGGTTGGCGCGCGGGGCAAGGGTCCAGCTCACGGCGGCCGTGCTCGATTTCAGCGGACGAGTACTCCCCGGCCGGGCAATCGGCTGGTCCAGTTCCGACGTCACTCGCGCCAGCGTGACGACGGCCGGCGTGGTGACAGCATTGGCGCCCGGCCTCGTCTCCATCGCTGCCACGTCAGAAGGATCGTCCGCATCCGTGGGCGTCACCGTGACGGGCGCACCAGACTCCGTCTGGACGGTGACCGTAACTCCGGCCGCCGCGAGCCTGACGGTTGGGGGCGCCATGCAACTCGTCGCCGCACTTGCGGACCGCGCGGGGCGTCCGCTCACGGGGCGCATCGTGACGTGGTCGGCGAGTGGAGCGCCGGGAACGAACGTGGCCACCGTTTCCAGCTCCGGAATGGTGACTGCGGTGTCGCCCGGCACGGTCATCGTGCAGGCGTTCAGCGAGGGACAGCACGGCGCCGCGACGATCTCGGTGAAGGACGACGTGGACGAGAGCATTATCGTCACGTTCGCCACTCCCGTGGAGGACGAGCTCGTTGGCGACACGTTGCTCCTGGCAGTCGGAGTCAAGTTGCCCCAGGCGCTGGCGAGCGTGATCGCCGTTGTAGGTCCGACGCGAACGCCGCACACCCTTCGGTCCCAACAAAAACGGGTGGGGAGTCCCCTTCTGTGGGTGGCATCGATCGACATCACCGACCTCCCTGCCGGTCCATGGGTGGTGGAAGTAACGGCGACCGACATCCGCGGTGCACGCGGAGTGGGCTCGAGACAGTTTCTTCGGGACACGCGAAAGGAGAAGGGGGGATCGAGCGCCGCGCCCAGAGTAAAGTGACGCCGCTCCTGAACGCGCGCTCGCCACGGCGGTGACGTAGCGACATTTTGGACGTCGCCTACCGTTTCACTCGCCGATGCCAACAACGAAGGAGCGCTTCACCTTGCCAGCAAGGAACCACCGAATGCCATTCCGCCGAGCTTGGGCGCTCTGCGCGCTCGCAGTGCTGAGCGGGTGCGCCGGCCAGGCGCCGGCTCCCGATGCGCAACTCGTCGCGCAGTGGCTGCGCTCCTCGCTCGCGTTCGTGCGCAGCGAGCGGCTCGGCCCGCCGGTCGCGACGCGCATCTCCGCCTACGCGTCGCTCGCGCTGTATGAAGGCTACGCGTCCGATCCCGATTCTCGCCTACGCTCGCTGGCGGGCCAGCTCAACGGCCTGACGACCCTGCCGGCTCCACCCGCCGGCGACCCGGTGGATGGCGCAACGGTCGCTGCCGAAGCGGTGCGGGTGGTGCTGGATTCGCTCTTCCGCGACGGCTTTGCCAGCACACGCCGAACGATCGATTCACTTTCCAGGGCGCAGGTGCGAGCGCGCGAAGCCGCCGGTATCGCGCCCTCGCAGCGAGATCGATCGGTCCTGCACGGACGTGCCCTCGCGGCGGCGCTGATGGCGTGGGCGGCGGCCGACAGCTTCTACGCGACACGAGGGCGCCCATGGTCGCCGCCCACGGGGCGCGGCCTGTGGGTGAACACCGCAACCGTCGACCAGTACGTACCGCAAACGCTCTCCGGACAGTCGGACCTCGTGGTGACCACCAATCCCAACGCCGCGATGGACCTCGAGCGCGTGTCGGAGAAATGGGTCTTCACGAACCGTCCGAAGGCGGTGGGAAGCAACACGCTTCCCTCGTTCAACCCGGTGCGCCCCACGGGGCCGTACTGGGGCAACCTGCGGACGTTCGTGATACGCGACGGCGACGAGTGCGCGCCACCGGCTCCCCCTCGGTATTCCGAGACACCGGGCTCCGACTTCTGGAAGATGGGGAAGGAGTTCGCCGACAGCATGCGCGCGCTGACGCCGGCGAAGCGGCAGGTCGCGCTCTTCTGGGCCGACAACCCCGTCGCGACTGGCACTCCTGCCTTTCATTGGGTGAGTGTGCTCAACCAGATGATCCATTCGCGGCGACTGTCCGCAGACGACGCAGTGGAAGTCAACGCGTTGACGTCGCTGGCCATCGCCGATGCCTTCATCGGGTGCTGGAAGGAGAAATACGAAACGATGGTCGTGCGCCCGGTGACCTACATGCACCGGATGTTCGATCCGGCCTTCGCCACCATGATCTCGACACCTCCCTTTCCGGAGTACCCCTCGGGCCACTCGGTGCAATCGGCAGCCGCCGTGCACGTGCTCGTCGCGACGCTCGGCGATACGATCCCATTCGTCGACTCGTCGCAGGTGGACATCGGCCAGCCTCCACGCGCGTTCAAGTCGTTCATCGCGGCTCGCGACGAGGTGGCCATCTCGCGCGTGTACGGCGGCGTGCATTACATGCCGGCTGTGCTCGACGGCATTGCACAGGGACAGTGCATCGGGCAGCGAGTGCTCGCCCGCCTGAAGACAAGGAAGGGTGCGTGAGGACGAGCGTCGCAGTTTCGCTGAGCATGCTCCTCATGATGGGATGCACATCGTCAGCACCGGTCGACACGTCGTGGCACCAGGAAGCGAACTACCGCTGGAGCGAGCTTCCGGTTGCATCGCGCGGCAAGGCCGGCTTTACCCAGCTCGCGGCGCGAGCCACTGGCTTGTCGCACAGCAACGACGTGGATGACGAGCGCGCGATGCTCAACCGAAATCTCCTCATCGGAGCCGGCGCGGCGCTTGGGGACATCGATGGAGACGGGCGACCGGACATCTTCCTCGCATCGGTGGAGCGACCGGCAGCGCTGTATCACAACGACGGCGCCTTTCGCTTTACGGATATCACCGCCGCGAGCGGAATCGACACCAGGGGGCTCGCGACCACCGGTGCGGTGTTCGCGGACGTCGATGGCGACCGCGACCTCGACCTCCTCGCTGGCACGCTTGGCGGACCGCTGAAGCTCTGGTTCAACGACGGGAAGGGACACTTCACCGACGGCACCGCGACGAGCGGCCTCCCCGGAGGCACCGCGGTAACGACCCTCACGCTGGCCGACGTCGATGGCGATGGCGATCTCGACCTGTATGTCGCGACGTACAAGAAGCGCAACGCGCTCGACGCCTTTCCGCCCCAGGCACGCGCGTTCGACCAGGTGGTGAAGAAGATCGAAGGCCAGTACCAGGTGATGGATCCCTGGAAGAGCGAGTACCGTCTCGACGAACGTCCCGAGCTGGGCGGCATCGTGCGATCGCAGCGTGCGGAGCCCGATCTCTTCTTTCTCAACGACGGCCACGGTCGCTTTACGCGTGCACCAATTGCCGGCCCGCGATTCTCCGGTGAGGATGGAAAGCCCCTCCTCGAGGAACCCGACTTTTTCACGCTGGCGGCGCGCTTTTATGACGTGAACGGGGACGGTGCACCCGACCTGTACGTGTGCAACGACTTCGAGGATCCGGACCAGTTCTGGCTCAATGACGGGAAGGGACATTTCCGCCTGGCGCCCCCGCTCTCGATTCGGGAAACGAGCAATACCTGCATGTCGGTCGACTTCGCGGACATCAACCGCGATGGGCACGTGGACCTGTTTACCACCGACATGCTCAGTCCCACGCTCGCCGCGCGACAGCGCCAGATCCCGACGCACACACCGCTACCCAAGTTCGTCGGGTTGACGCCCGACCGGGGTCAGTGGATGCGCAACGCGATGTTGCTCGCGCGAGGGGACGGCACGTGGGCTCAGGTCGCCGATTTCGCCGGCGTCGCCGCCACCGACTGGTCGTGGGGGTCGGCTTTCCTCGACGTCGATCTCGATGGCTACGAGGACCTGCTCGTGGTGAACGGTCATCGCTGGGATATTCGCGACGCGGACACCTTCGAGCGGATCCGGAACAGCTTTCCGCGCGTCGCGTGGAACCGCGAACAGGGGGAATTTCCCCGGCTGGCTACGCGCAGCGTGGCGTTCCGCAACAACGGGGACGTGAGCTTTCGCGACGTCAGTCGAGAGTGGGGCTTCGGCGTGGACGACGCGATTTCGCAGGGGCTCGCACTCGCGGATTTCGACGGAGACGGCGACCTCGATGTCCTCGTCACGCGGCTCGACTCGCCTCCTGTCGTCTACCGGAATGAAAGCAATGCGGCGCGAGTGGCGGTGCGGCTCAAGGGAACGCCTCCGAACGATCGTGGCGTCGGCGCCGTGGTCACCGTCCTCGCCCCCTCGCTGCCCGCGCAGACGCGCGAGATGACCGCCGGAGGATACTACCTCTCCGGCAGCGACACCCACCTCGCCTTCGCGACGGGTAGCGACTCACTGATCACCATAGAAGTGCGATGGCGCGACGGTCGGCGTAGCGCGCTGCGCTCCGTGCGGTCCAACCGC
>JBKJMP010000440.1:0-13837 GCA_046596395.1 Gemmatimonadaceae bacterium | reverse complement strand
GTCGCCAACAGCACGACCTCCGGCACCAGTGTGACCGTCGCGACTGACGCCGCAGGCATCGCCACGCTGGCCTCGTGGACACTCGGCGTTACGGCCCAGCTCTATACCATGAATGCGACGTCGCCCGGACTCGCCGGCAACCCGGTGCAGTTCAACGCGACCGCCTCCGCCGGTGCGGCGGCGATCATCGTCGTGCACTCGGGTAACGGGCAGACGGCGACCGTCGGCAGCAACGTCTCGCTTCCGCCCGCGGTGCGCGTGACCGACCAGTTCGGCAACGTCGTCGCAGGAACGGTCGTCAGCTTCAACGCGGTCACGGCCGGCTCGTCGATCGCCAACGCGAGCACGAGCGGCACCTCGCTCACGGTCACCACCAACGCGGCGGGCGTCGCGCAGCTCAACTCGTGGACCCTCGGCAACACGGTGGGGACGTACACCCTCACGGCAGTGGCGTCGGGACTCTCCGGAAGCCCGGTCACGTTCACCGCGAATGCGACGGCAGCGGCGGGTTCAGCCCTAGCCTTCACCACCGTACCACCGTCGTCGGCAAACAGCGGAATAGCGCTGTCGCCTCAGCCGGTCATCCAGCTCCGGGACAGCTTCGGCAACCCGGTGTCCATCGCCGGTGAGGTGATTGCCGTGTCGATCACGAGCGGAACCGGCTCGCTCACCAACGTCACCGCGACCACGAACGCAAGCGGGACAGCGACCTTCGCCGGGCTCACCATCACCGGACAGGTCGGCAACTTCACCTTGCAGTTCTCGGCACCGAGCTACACCAGCCTGCCGTTCGGACCCATCGCGCTGAGCGCGGGTGCAGGCAGCGTGCTGAGCTTTACGCAACAGCCGTCATCGTCCGCCACCAGCGGTGTTGCGCTGGCCGCGCAGCCGGTCTTGCAGGTCCGCGACAGCTTCGGAAACCCCGTGAGCGCTGCCAGTGTGTTCATCGTGGCGACGATCAGCAGCGGCAGTGGAACGCTCTCGAACGCCTCGGCGCTCACGAACGCGAGCGGCACCGCGACGTTCTCGGGGCTCACCATCAACGGCCTGACCGGCAACTTCAACCTGCAGTTCAACGGGGGCGGCTTCACGCCGGCATTGTTCGGTCCCATCGCGGTGAGCTCCGGGTCGGCCGCGAACATCTCCCACAACTCCGGCAACGGGCAGACGGCAACGGTCGGTACGGCCGTCGCAACCAATCCATCGGTACTCGTCACCGATGCGTCCGGCAATCCAGTCGCGGGCACCGTGGTCACGTTCGCCACGTCCAGCGGCGCAACCGTGAGCAACGCGACGACGACAGGCACGTCGGTCACGGTCACCACGAATGCGTCGGGCATCGCGGCACTGAACGCGTGGACGATGGGCACGGCGTCGCAGCCGTACACACTCACCGCGACCGCCACCGGTCTCTCGGGCAGTCCGGTCACCTTCACTGCCACGGCAACGGCCGGTCCGCTCGCTGCACTCCAAATTCTGGCTGGTAACGGCCAGACGGCGACCGTGGGTACCGCGGTGCCGGTGGCTCCGTCGGTGCGCGCGGTAGACGTGCACGGCAACGGAGTCTCGGGCGTGGCCGTCACCTTCACTGTCGGGCAGACGTCGGCGCAGGTGTCCAACGGCACCACGAGTGGCGCGAGCGTGGTCGTGACGAGCAACGTCAACGGTGACGCCACACTCGCCTCGTGGACCTTGGGCACCACGACAGGCACGTACACCCTCGATGCGACCGCGAGCGGCGCGTCCCCTGTGCAGTTCTCGGCGACCGCCACCGTGGGCACGGCGGCGACGATTGCGGTGCAGGCGGGCAACAACCAGTCGGCGCCGTGGGGGCAGGCGGTTCCGATTCCGCCGGCCGTGCTCGTGAAGGATGCGGGGGGTAATCCGGTGCCCGGTGTGGTCGTGACGTTCACGCCCGTCACGACCGGTGGCCAGGTCGAGAACTCCTCCACGTCGAGCACCGGACCGCTGGGCGTCACCACCAACGCGCAGGGCATCGCGGCGCTCACCAACTTCTACGTCGGCAACCAGGCGGGCAACTACACGCTCACGGCGGCGGCCGCCGGGTTGAGCGGCAGTCCGGTGACCTTCACGGAGACGGCGCTGGCCGGACCGGCGACGCATCTGGCCTTTACCACGACGCCGTCGGCGACGGGCCAGAGCGGAGTCGCGCTCGCCACACAGCCCGTCGTCGAGCTTCGCGACGCGGCCGGTAACATCGTGCCGCAGGCAGGCGTCGTCGTGACGGCGACCTTCGGCGCCGGCAGCGGCTCGTTCACGAATTTCAGCGCGACAACTGACGCCACCGGCAGGGCGACCTTCAGCGGGTTCACGGTGAACGGCGCCATCGGCAACTATACGATCCTCTACAACGTGCCGGCCCTCACCGATGTCGGCGCCGGACTCACGCTCAGTGCGGGACCGGCGGCCGGCCTCGCGTTCGCCGCGACGGGCTCCACGACGGTCACGAACAACCAGGGCTTCCCGACACCGCCGCAGGTGCGGCTGTTGGACAGCGGCGGCAATAACGCCAGTCAGGGTGGCGTGTCGATCACTGCTTCGGTGAGCAGCGGTGGTGGCAGCGTCACCGCCGGTGGCACGGCCACGACGGACACCTTGGGCCTTGCCACCTTTACCGGCCTCACCATCACGGGCACGGCGGGCACGTACCAACTCAGGTTCACGTCCGGCAGCATGACGCTGACCTCGGGCGACATCACCGTGAACCCGGGCACGGCGGCCTCAATCTCGGTCAACTCCGGCCAGGGCCAGACGGCTACGGTGAGCACCACCGTGGCGGTCCAACCCTCGGTGAAGATCACCGACGTCAGTGGAAACGCGGTTCAGGGCGTCTCGGTGAACTTCGTGGCCTCACCCACCAGCTCCCAGATCCAGAATTCATCAACCTTTGGCACCAACCTCAACGTCATCACCGACGCTGCCGGCATTGCGCAGCTCGTATCGTGGCAGATGAGCAGCACCCCGCAGCTCGACACGATCACGGCTACGGTGGTCGGCAGGGCGGGAATCGCGGGCAGCCCGGCTCGGATCATCGCAACTGCCGTCGCGAGGAACGCCAATACGCTCAGCATCACCACGCGGCCGGGGACCAGCACGCCGAGCGGCTCCTTGCTGTCGCCGCAACCCGTGATCCGCGCGCTGAATGGGCAGGGCCTGCCGGTTTCCAACGTCCCGGTCACCGCGTTCATCGCAGCAGGGTCGAGTCCGAACGCCACGCTCAGCGGTACGTTGACCATCAACACGGACGTGAACGGATTCGCGACATTCACGAATCTCCGCATCACTGGCTCGCCGGGGACGTACAGCCTCCGCTTCGAATCCCCGGGATACAACCAGCTGTCGATGGCTATGAGTATCCCGTAGCGCGGCGTAGCGCCGTGAACTGCCCATCGGCGCACTGCCGGTGGGCAGTTTCATTTCCGGCGGCCCCTGACGTGACTCACGAACCCCCGGACGGAGACGTATGCGCATTTCGAGCATGGTGCAGGCAGTGGACGCGCACGCATGCGGTGAGCCGGGTCGCGTAATCGTCGGCGGTGTACTCGACGTCCCTGGCAAAACGATGTACGACAAGATGTGCCACCTCCGCGACCACGCGGACGGACTGCGCCTGCGCATGCTGCGCGAGCCACGCGGCTATCCCGCCGCCAACTGCAACCTCATCCTTCCGTCGAACAACCCCGAGGCCGATGCCGGCTTCGTGATCATGGAGCAGGTCGAGTATCCGGGGATGTCGGGCACCAACACCATCTGCGTCACAACCGTGCTGCTCGAGACCGGCATGCTGCCGATGATCGAGCCGGTCACGGAGCTCACGCTCGAGTCACCGGCAGGGCTCATTCGCATCCGCGCCGACTGCGCCAACGGCAAGGTGAAGCGCGTGACGTTCAGGAACGTGCCTTCATTCGCCGCATACCTCGACACCATCATCGAAGTCCCGCACCTGGGAACCGTCGTCGTGGACGTCGCCTACGGTGGCATGTTCTACGTCATCGCCGACGCACGGCAGTTCGGCCTGCGCCTCACGCCGGATGAAGGTCGCGACATCGTCCGCATCGGCGAGATGATCAAGGCCGCCGCGAAGGAGCAGTGTCCCGTCGTGCATCCGGAGCAGCCGGGCTTCGACGGCGTCACCATCGCGCAACTGTCAGGTCCTCCGCTCAAGGACGACGCCGACTGGCAGAATTGCGTCGTCGTCTCCACCGGGGAGCTGGATTGGGACAAGCCGAGTACGTGGACGGGCGCGATCGACCGCTCGCCGTGCGGAACGGGCACGTGCGCGAAGATGGCCACGCTGCACGCGCGGGGAAAACTCGGCCTGAACCAGGACTTCCGGCACGCCGGCGTCCTCGGCACGGTGTTCACGGGCCGGCTGCTCGAGACCACGAAGGTCGGCAGGTACGACGCAGTCGTCCCCACGCTCGGGGGACAGGCCTGGATTACCGGCATGGCGACGTACGTCGTCGATCCCGACGATCCGTTCCCCGACGGATTCACCGTGGGCGACATCTGGTAGCGTGGGGGGCGGCTGTCATATGAAGTGGCGCGCCGCGCCACACATGGAGTGAGACACCACGCCCGGAGCGCGGAATGGATGACGCCGAGCTGAGGGCAGGGATCGAACTCCATCATGCGGCGGCGCATGCGTGGGCGCGGAGCTGCTGCCGCGGCCATCCCGACGACGCCGAAGAGGTCCTCCAGACCGTGTATCTCATGCTGCTCGACGGCCGCGCCACGTTCGAGGGCCGATCGGAGTACCGCACGTGGCTCTTCGGCGTCATTCGCCGAACCGCCGCCGGCACGCGTCGGCGGGGGTGGATTCGTCGCCTGCTCCTCGATCGCGAGGCCGATGGCGTCGCGCCCTCGCAACCCGTGGCGGCCTCAGTCGCGACCGAGATACTAGACCGCGGCGAGCGTCTCCGCGCCGCGCTCGCCCACCTCTCCGCACGCCAGCGCGAGGTGCTCGACCTCGTGTTCTATCACGACATGACGGTCGAAGCCGCAGCGTCCGTGATGGGGGTGACCGTCGGCTCGGCGCGCACCCACTACGCGCGCGGCAAGGCGCGCCTCGCGTCATTGCTCACGGTGCTGAAGGATGACTGACACGGACGACGAGCGGCTGCGCACCCTCTATAGCGCCATGCGCGACGCCGACCGCGCGCGCACGCCGTCGGTCGGTGCAGTGCTCGCCCGCCCGCGGCACATCATACGTCCGCTGCCGGTGCGCCGACTCACGATTGCAGCAGCCGGAATCGCCGCGGCGGCGGCGCTCTGGATCGTGGAGCCCTCGTCGCGCGAAGCACCCTCCGTCTCGGACATCAGCACTTGGTCGCCGCCGACCGATGCGCTCCTGCCAGCTCCCTCGAGCACCGCACTCGGCGGCATTCCTCCGCTCAGTACGTCGATACTCGACTCCTTCCTTCCTCCCGTTACCGACTCCTCACAGGGGATACTGCCATGAAATCCGCCCTCGCATTGCTCGTCCTTTGCGTCATCTCCGCGACCGCGACCGCGACCGCGTCGGCACAGGCGCCAGCGAAGGACGACCCTTTCAACAAGTACTTCTTCCCACCCGAGCTCGTGATGTCGCACCAGTCGGAGATCGGACTCTCAGAGGACCAGCGCAAGTCGCTGCGTACAGAGGTGCAGACCGCACAGGCGACCTTCACCGAAATTCAGTGGAAGGTTGCGGAGCAGGCCGAGGGGCTCACGAAGTTGCTGGCGCGGACGAGCGTGGATGAGGCCGCGGTGCTCGTGCAGGTGGAGAAGATCCTCACGCTCGAGTACGCGCTCAAGCGTGCGCAGGTGCGGTTCATGGTGCGGGTCAAGAATTTACTGTCGGCCGAGCAGCAGGCGAAGCTCACGGGGCTGCGGGGCAAGGACGACTGATGCCTACGACCCCATCTCCTTGCATAGGGAACCGACATCGGCGGGCGTCTTGTTCCCCGGGCGCTCGCTGTCCCACGACACCGACGTGATCCACCATCGCGCACCGTCCCAGTGAAGTTGCAGCGCATTCACGCCGCGCCCGGGCTCGCGGCCCGCGGGCAGGTCGGCCGTGAACTCCTCGTACGCGCTCCACACCTGCGCGAGGTTTCCGAAGCGGCGAGTGCAGCGCAGCGTCTCGCGTTCCGTGAACCCATTCGCCACGAAGCTCGAGTCCACCTGGTCCACGTACTGCTGGTGCCCCATGATCGACAATGCCGGCTTGCCAGCGCGCATGCCCATCGGATAGAAGCGTATGTCCTTCACGTAGAGGCTGCGGTCGCGCGCCCACTGCCGCGGCTGGCCCTTCGGTCCGGAGATGACGTCGTAGAACGCGCGCATCACCCCGTCGATCGTGGCCACGTCGGAGTCCGCCGCGGCGCGCTCCTCGACCACAACCGTTCGGCGTGGAGACGTCGGCTGCTGTGCACCGGCAGTCGCGCCAACGAGTGCGAGCAGCAACGCGATCCGCTTCCTCATCTGGTCACCTTGTCGAAGCGCACTTTCCGGATGCGGCCGTTCGTGACCTCGAACCCGGACGGCCTGCCGCTCGTGCGCGTGAACTGGATCGTGTAGTTGCCCGCGAGGAACGTATCGGCGAAGACCATGCGGCCGACGAGCGGGTTCGACGTCCTCGTACGCAGCTCGATCGTAGAATCCTTGGCGGTCACGCGGTAGGTCGCGTTGAGCTCCGCGCTGAAATACTCTCCCGCGTATGGCGCGAGTGCGCTCGCCGTCACGGTCGGAGGAGCGCGCCACTCGTAGGGCACGGCGCGTCCGCCCGCGAGCGCGCGACGCTCGAACCCCGCGCGCGCGCCGGGTGCGAAGACGAGCTCCGCGGACTGTCCCGAAACTCGGAAGCGACCATCGCCGACTGGCGTGAGCGGCAGACCGTTGTCGCGACCGACGATCAACCGGCCGTCCTTCACCGACAGCTCCATCACCTGTAGCGTTGTCGGCTGGATGTACACTCCCGAGCGGCTCGCGAGCGCGTCGGGCGCCGCGGCAATGGTTGTGGCGGGAGGATCCTGCGCAACGGGAACGAGCGTGCCCGCGAGGTAGACGTCCATCACGCCGCGCGCGAGCGCCGTGGTGTTCGCCGTTGCCGCGTTGCATGCAATCGTGACGGCGAGCCCATGCTGCGGCACTCGGCCCACATAGCTCCGGTAGCCCGCGTCGGCACCGCCATGCTCGATGATGCGCACGCCGCGATACGAGGCGGTGGCGAGCCCGTAGCCGTACGCCGTGGTGTCGCCGTTCGTGAGCAGCGCGCGCGTCTCCATGAGGTCGAACATTGCGCGATCACCGACAATTGGCGCGTCGAGGTTCGCCTGCCACGTGAGCATGTCGCCGACGGTCGTATACAGGCTCGTGGCTCCGTACGTATCGAAGTTCGGGATGCTCACGCGCCAGCCGGAACCACGCAGCGCGTACGCCGATGTCCGCCCCGGCACGAGCATGTGATAGTCGTCGTGGAAATGCGTGTTCGTCATGCCGAGTGGCTTGAAGATCCGCGCGTCGGCGAAGTCGCGGAGTGATTGGCCGCTCACGCGTTTCACGATCGTTCCCATCAACGTGTACCCGGTGTTGCTGTACACCCACTCGGCGCCTGGCGTGAAGTTGAGTGCCTTCTGGCGTGTGACGATGTCGAGCACGTCGGCCTCGGTGATGCGTTCCTCCTCGAAGCGGCCGCGCGCGAAGGCGAGCAGGTCCCACTGATCGCGCAGGCCGCTCGTGTGGTTCATCAGGTGGCGGATCGTGATCGTGTGTCCGTAGGATGGCACCTCGGGCACGTACTTCCGGATGTCGTCGTCCACGGAAAGCTTGCTGTCGCGAGCCAGCAGCATGATGGCCGCGGCGGTGAACTGCTTCGACACGGACGCCACGTGGAAGATCGACGACGGCCGGATGGGCGTGCCGGTCTCGAGGTTGGCCATGCCGTAGCCGCGCTCGTAGACAACTTTCCCGTTTCGCCCGACGCCAACGGCGCAGCCGGGTCCCTCGGTGTCCCGGAATGCGGTGAATACGCGGTCAACCGCGCGGGCCACGGAGTCGGCAGCGGTCATCTGCTGGGCGGCCGCGCCTATTGGCACGGCGAGAGCTATCGAGATCGCGAGGGACGTGGAGAGGCGCATGCTGCTCGGCGGTGGTGGGAGGTCCGAAAGTATCCAAGCGAGAGGTGGCGGGCCAGATGATTGGGCGCGGAAGCCTGGAACTACAATGTCTGGCTCTTCAGGGTTACCTGTGGGTCCCTGCCGAGCGAAACGTGGTGGTTCCTGGCCCAGGGGCGCCGTAATGGAAGAATCGCCCCGCTGTGGCCGACAGCGACTGGGTGATCGAGATCGGACCTGGTGCGTGAGAGGAGCGGCATGATACGACGTTGCCGTCATCGCGCTCTTGACGGACTCCGTGAGATCGGCATGCGTGGACTTGAGCACCTTGAACGTGTTCATGAAGGGCATGCCGCGCGGACACTGCATGGACCTGCTCGATCGCTTTCCCGACCTGCGCGACGAGATCACCATGACGGCGGAGCAGCGTAGAACGGAGACGGCGAACCACGTCCAGGGCAGGAAACAGGGAACGGGACAATGCGGTACGGGTCGCGACCGATTGATCACGCAGATCGGCGACGGGTGTGCGATCGTGAGGCACGTTCACAAGTCACCCACACCTGATGTGCGAGGAACCCCCGATGTCAGACCAGATGATGGACCAGATTCTCGATGCGCTCCAGGACCGCCGCCAGCGCGCGACGTACGGCGCCGTTGCCTCCGTGGTGAGCAAGTCGCCGCGCGTGCTCATGAAAGGGCGCGACCGAGACCAGCGGCATTCCTGGATCGTAAACCGCGTGAGCAAGCTGCCCACGGGCTACAATCCGGAAGACCTGCATCCCGAGCTGAACACGAACCCTGAAGTGATCGAGACGGGCGCGGCACTGGAGAAGTGGCTCCGCAGCGAGCGTCTCAGCTCGTAGAGTAGTCCTCTCGCCCTGTCGTCCCAGCGGTTAGGGATTGAACCAGTACGACATCTTCACCAGCAGTGTGTTGTCAGGGCGCGTGGCGAACAAGTCACCTACGTCGCGCGTGGCTTCGAAGGTGCCCGGATTGCGTCCGCTCTGCGACCGTCCCTGCTGCCAGACGAGGAACAGCACGCTCGCGGGGCGGTACTCCCACCTCACGACGGCGTTGGAGTTGAACTGCTTGACGTTGAATCCCGGCGGCGCGCTGGTGCGGTAGGGACGGAACCGGTCCGCGTACGCCAACGCGCGTGGGGCAGCGAGCTCGCGCCAGTCGGCGTACGCACCCGTGGACACGAATGGTTGCGCGTAGAGCTGGAGCGAGAGCGTCGGCGTGGCGGTCCAGTTGGCGCGCGCGGTGATCGACAGGATGTCCTGGTCGAGGCGGGCGAAGGTGAAGTGGGTGGTGTCGCTCAGGAGCGCGCCGGCGTTGGCCACCCACTGCTGGTCGTTCACCACGTGGTCGTAGCCTGCCACCAGCGACGCGGAGAAGCGGCTGGCGAGCCGCGCTTCGGCGCCGGCGTCCGCGCCGCGGAACCAGGAGCGGCCGCCGTCGCTCCGCCCCATCCGAACGGCGCCGCGCGGAATGATCGTCGGGCGCGGGTCGCCAACAAGGTCGAGGCGGAGGTTCTGCCGGAGCGATTGGCGCACGGCCGGACCGCCGCGTGCGCAACTCACGCAGTGCGTGCCACCGAGGTCGGTGAGCGATGCCGTGACGGCGCCGCCCCAGCTGTTGTGCAGGCTCGCACTCGAGTGCACCGAGAACGACTGCGCGGCGAGCAGGCCGCCGGTCGTCCAGTGGGTCTCGAACGACGACGTCGAGAAGTGCGAGCGAAACAACCGGTTCGGCGCGATGGAGCGGAAGTCCACCGACTGCCGGATCGACGCGTCGTTCACCAGCGTGACGAATCCGAGATCGTTGAGCTCGAGCCCCGCGGAGGCGTAGCGGAGGTTGTTCTCGTAGCGCAGGCGTCCGCCCACCTGCTTGATGCCGCCGGCGACGACGAACCCGCCCATCGATGTGCGCGTGGAGTCGTAGTCGCGTTCGTGATCGGGGCGTTGCCAGTAGTGTACGCTGCTGCGCTGCGTGAGCGCGATCGACGACGCGCTTCCCTCGACGCGATTCAGCCCGCCGTACCCGCTCACTTCCCAACGGTCGCGCGCGAAACGGTGGTAGCCCTGCACCAGTGCCGTGGTCGCCGACCGGCGCAGGAACGGAGCTGTCGCCGCGTCGAGCTGGCGTCGAACATCCGTGAGCTGAGCGCCGAGCTGCGAGCGGCCGGCGCGCATCTCGCGCACGCCGCGGAGTACGAGATAGTTCGTGCGCGGTTCGATCGTGGGACCTGTGGCACCCGTCACGCGCTCGGTCA
Source organism: Gemmatimonadaceae bacterium (assembly GCA_046596395.1). Lineage (GTDB taxonomy): Bacteria > Gemmatimonadota > Gemmatimonadetes > Gemmatimonadales > Gemmatimonadaceae > AG11. The sequence goes on along the minus strand of JBKJMP010000440.1, from coordinate 3,442 downwards.
CCGCATCCACGAGTCCGAGCGAGATGCCATTCGAGAAGCGACCGGTGAGCTTCGCGGCGCCCGCGATGCGAGTGAAGGCCGGATCGGCCGACGAGGCGCGGAGCTGCGGCGTGCGTCCGATGCGACGCGTATAAAACACGCCCTCGCATGGCCCCCCGCAGCGATACAGGCCGGCGCCCTCCTGGAAGAACGGGCGCCGTTCGTCGAAGCGGATCTCGAACGCCGAGAGGTTGAGGACGGCCGGGTCGGCTTCGACCTGCCCGAAGTCGGGGTTGACCGTGGCGTCGAGCGTGAGGTTGGGGCCGAGTCCCGCCTTGAGGTCGAGGCCACCGGTGAGCCGAGCGTCCTGCGTGCGATCGAGTGCCGACGACGCGGGAGCGCTCTTCGCCACCGCATAGGGAAGGAGCTCGATGCGGCGCGGTGGTGCGATCCGCTCAATGCCCGTCACGGTGCCCAGCTGCGCCATGAGTGTGCGCGCGGACGGCCGGTATGCGGGCCATGCGTCGCGCTGGTTGAGTCGCGCGATGTCGCGCCACACGCCAAAGCCGAACTCGTGGCGGTCCCGGTCGTTGAAGCGCAGTTGGCTGAACGGGACGGCGAACTCCGCGACCCAACCCGCGCTGTCCACGCGCGCGGCGCCGTGCCACACGCCGTCCCACGTGATGTCCTCGGTCACATCGGAGTAGATGGAGTAGTCGCGCTTCACGCCCGCAGGGTTGATCGCCATCTCGACGCCGGTGCGGCGGTCCTTGTAGGCGTCGATGAAGATCTTGATCTGGTCGCTCGCGGTCTTCACATCGCGGCGGCTGAGGAGCTTGTCGAGGCTGTCGGGATTCGGGTCGAAGGCGCGGACGAGCACGTAGAGGAACTTGTCGTCGAAGGCGACGCGGGCTTCGGTGCGAAACGTGGGTGCCGCGTTCTCTCGTGGGTCGAACTGGCGGAAGTCAGTCAGCGCGGGTGCGATGGCCCAGACCGCGTCATTAGGCCGCCCATCGATCTCTGGTGCTCGCACGGCTCGCACGGCGCGGCCGGTAGTCTCACGCTGGGCCGGTGCCTGGGCGAGCGCGGGCGTCGCACCGAGCAGTGCGAGGCAGAGGGAGAGAATTGTCTTCAAGGAATTGCGGGTGGGGTGCGCGATGGGCAACGACTAACGGCTAACGCCTAATTTTACATTGGACGGATTCCGCGGATTTGACGGATCTTACATCCGGACATGCGCGCGCAATGTCCGCCTTTCGACAGAAAAACAATCAAGGGACTTTGATGCTTTGGAGGTCAGTATCGGCGCGACGATACGCGATCCCTCGTATCCGTCAAATCCGCGTAATCCGTCCAATGTAAGACAAAAAAGGTCTTCACCCAATCGGACGAGCTATCACCTATACATCCCCACCGGATCGCCAAGCACCTCCATCCTCGGCACCACTCCCAACCCCGGCGAAGCAGAAGCCGCCATCCGCCCATCCACACGCTGTGGCGCGCCATCGGCGATCGTCACCGTACCATAGCTATTGAAATCCGTCGACGTGAACAGCAACTCCGCCGGCGTACTGTGCGCGAGATGCGCGATCGCCGCTGTAATGATGTCCCCGCCCCAGCTGTCCTCCAGCGTCATCGCGATGCCGAGCGAGATGCAGAGGTCCCGCGCCTGCCGGATGCGCGTGAGCCCGCCGAACTTGCTGATCTTCAGGTTCACCACGTCCATCGCGCCATCGGCCGCGCCGCGCATGATCATGTCCACCGAGTCGATCACCTCGTCGAGCACGAACGGCAGCGACGTCCGCCGCCGGATCGCCAGGCATTGCTCGTACGTCGCGCACGGCTGCTCGATGTAGACGTCCACGTCGCGCACCGCATTCACCACGCGCGCCGCCTCGTGCATCAACCAGCCGGTGTTCGCGTCGGCAACGAGCTTGTCCGTCGGCTGGAGGATCTCGCGCACGGCGCGGATGCGCTCGATGTCCTGGTCGGGATCGCCGCCGACCTTCAACTGAAAGCGCCGATACCCCTCCGCACGATACGACGCGACATTCTCCGCCATCTCCGCCGCCGGCCGCTGCGAGATCGCGCGATACAGCGTCACGTCGTCGCCGAAGCGCCCGCCGAGCAGCACGCACACCGGCAGTCCGGACACGTGGCCGAGGATGTCCCAGCATGCCATGTCGATGGCGGACTTCACGTATGGGTGTCCCTTGAGCAGGTAGTCCATCGTGCGATTCAACGCGAGGAGCTGCGTGGGGTCTTCGCCGATCAGCTTCGGCGCGATCTCCGCGATGCCGGTGCGCGCGCCGGTCGCGTAGGCCGGGAGATACACGGGGCCGAGTGGGCAGACTTCGCCGTAACCCGTGATACCGGCGTCCGTATGCACGGCGACGACGGTGCTGTCGAACACCGCGACGCTCTTGCCCTCGGACCACTTGTAGTTCCCTTCCTTGAGCGGAAGGTCCACCTGGTAGACGTCAATTCCGGTGATCTTCATTTCGGCCCGAAGGTGGATTCCATGAGCACCCAGGTGCCCGGGTCGAGGCGCACGGCAGTCGGCGCGCGCTCGGCCGCGATCTCGAAACGCTGGCGGCGCTGCGTCATGTCGATCCGCTCGATGCGCATCGGTGCGTTGCCCTCACCAGCGAGGCCAACCTCCATCGGGAGCCGATACACCGGCGACGTATCCGCCTGCGCGAGCTCGACGACCACCTTCTTCGTCGACGCGTCGTACGCCCACGTTCCCGTGAGCACGGGATGTCCGGCGCGCGTCAGCCACTGGTCGAAGAGCCACTTGAGGTCGCGGTTACCGTGGCGCTCCATGATCGCGCGGAACTCCGCGGTCGTCGTATTCCTGTCGCGATACGTGCGATAGTACTCGCGGATGCCGTTCCAGAATGACTCGGTGCCGATGATGCCGCGCAGCATGTGCAGCGTCCAGCCGCCCTTCTGGTAGATGAGGTTGTTGAGCACGTCCTTCATGTCGGCAAGGTTGTCGTGAATCACTGCCCTGCCCGGCAGGCGCCTCTCGAGCGCGAACACCTGGTCGCGACTTCGCTGCAACCCGGCGACGAACGCATCGCGCCCATCGTAGTGCTCGTTGTACAGCAGCGTGAAGTACGTCGCGAAACCTTCACTGAGCCAGACTTCATCCCAGCTCGTTTCGGTGACGGCATCGCCGAACCATTGATGCGCCACCTCATGTGCCACGAGGTTCGTTGCCGGCTTGTCCGTCACCGACGATTCGCCGTAGAAGATCACGCTCGCGTGCTCGGTGCCGCCGCCCATCCCCGCCGACTGCACGTTCGCGAGCTTCTCATATGGATACGGCCCAATGTGCTCGCTGAAGAAAGCCATCGCTCGGCGCGCCGGCAGCTCGAAGCTCGTGCGACCGCGCGTGCTGTCGAGGTGGTACGCCCACGTCTGGAGTGGCACACCTTTCACCATTCCGGCGTGGTGC
>JBKJMP010000238.1:0-3096 GCA_046596395.1 Gemmatimonadaceae bacterium | reverse complement strand
GACGCGGACGTTCCGGCCGGTGCGCGTCGAGTGTTATGTTCGCCGAAGAGCGAGATCGGTCATTCTACGACTTGGAGCGCAACTCCGTCCAGTGCGTCGCCTCAGCAGCCCGTTCGGACTCGCCGCACTCTCGGCGCTCATGCTCCTTCTGGGATTTCCGGCGCTGCTCGGCGCGCACGAGATCCCGAGCCGAGTGACCGTGCTCGCCTTCGTCAAGCCGGAAGGCCGGGTCCTGCGCGTCGTGCTGCGCGTGCCGCTGGAAGCCATGCGCGACATCGATTTTCCCCTCCGTGCCGAAGGGTATCTCGACGTCGCTCGTGCACAGCCGCTGTTGAGCCAAGCTGCATCCATCTGGCTCGCGGACTACCTCACGATCCGCGAGGACGGACGTACGCTCACGGGCGCTCGCATCGCCCACACGCGTCTCTCGATTCCCTCCGATCGCTCGTTCGCCGGGTATGAGACCGCCGTCGCGCACCTCATCGCGCCGCCACTGGATCCGGCGATCGACCTTCCATGGCAGCAGGCCCTGCTCGACGTCGCCATCGAGTACCGCATTTCGTCCGACAGCGCGGCATTCTCCATCCATCCCGCACTCGCCCACCTCGGCATCATGACGATGACGTCGTTGCGCTTCCTCCCTCCCGGCGGCGCCGAGCGTGCGTACAGCTTCACGGGCGATCCGGGGATGGTCGCGCTCGACCCGCGCTGGCACCAGGCCGCGTTCCGGTTCGTGCGGCTCGGCTTCGGCCACATCCTCGGCGGTATCGACCACTTGTTGTTCGTGCTCTGCCTCGTGATACCGATCCGGCGCGTGCGGCCGCTCGTCGGCATCGTGACATCGTTCACCGTCGCGCACTCGATCACACTCGGCGCCGCGGCCCTCGGTTTCGCGCCCGACGCGCTCTGGTTCCCGCCGTTTATCGAGGTGCTGGTCGCGCTGTCGATCGTGTACATGGCGCTCGAGAACATCGTGGGCGCGCGCACCGACCGCCGCTGGATCATCGCCTTCGGCTTCGGGCTCGTGCATGGCTTCGCGTTCTCATTCACCCTCGGCGAATCCATGCAGTTCAGCGGCTCGCATCTCGTCACGGCGCTGCTGGCCTTCAACGTCGGCGTCGAACTCGGCCAGATGGTCGTCCTCCTGGTCGCGGTCCCGGCGCTTGACTTGCTCTTCAGGCATGTCGTGACCGAGCGAATGGGAAGCATCATCCTTTCGGCCCTCATCGTGCATACGGCATGGCACTGGATGCTCGAGCGCGGCAGTGCGCTCGGTGCGTACCGGTTCGCCTGGCCTGTGCTCGACCTCGCCTTCGCCGCCAGTGCGATGCGCGCGGCCATCGTACTGATCATCGCAGGCCTCGCACTCTGGGGTCTCGCAGCGCTCGGCAGCCGGCTCGGGCGCGTGGAACCTGAACGAGGTGTTGGAGCAGAATGAAGGCCTTTCGCATCGCAGCGCTGTTCGTCGTCGCACCACTCGCTCTCGCCGCGCAGGCCAATGGCACAAAGGCACCTGCCTCCACGCGTGCCGGCGTCTTCACCGATGCGCAATCCGAGCGCGGGCGGATGCTCTACATGGCGTCGTGCAAGTCGTGTCACCAGCCGTCCACCGGCGCCGTGTTCGAGCGGAACTGGAAGGGGAAATCGCTCGCGGATCTCGTGGGCTTCATGAGCGCCCAGATGCCGAAGAACGACCCGGGCAGCCTCGAGCCGCAAGAGTACGCGGACGTCGCGGCGTACCTGCTCAAGGTGAACGCGATGCCGGCCGGCAAGCTCGAGATCGGAACCGACATGACTGCGCTTGGCGCCGTGAAGATCGAGATGCCGGCGATCTCGTCAAAGAGGCTGCCCGCTTCCGCGCGCAGGAAGGACACGAAGAAGAAGCCGTGAGTTGATTGCGGCGGAGCGGCGTTTTCCGTAGGTATTGGCCACACCTTTACCACGGGGATTCGCTCCATGGCGGGACGCACGATTCGACGGAAGCTCGCACTCGGCGCTGGACTCTTGGGTCTCACCCTCGGCGCGGTGCTCGCGTTCACGAATACCTCCGGCGCGCTCCAAGGCCCGAGCCTCGTCCGCGGCAATGCACCCGGGGAATGGCGCTACTGGGGCGGGGACGCCTGGAGCACGCGCTACTCGCCGCTCGAGCAGATCAACGCCAGCAACTTCGACTCGCTCAAGATCGCGTGGCAGTGGAGCGCCGGGCCGCACGGCGACGACGAATATTTCCGCTCGACGCCGCTGTATGCGAAGGGCCGCCTCTTCACTGTCGCGACCAATCGGCGCAAGGCGATCGCGATCGACCCGGCCACGGGGAAGGAGCACTGGAGCTGGGGCATGGACGAGGGCATCCGCTGGCAGAAGGCACCGCGCCGCTTCGCGGGACGCGGGCTTGCGTACTGGACGAGTGGCAACGAGGAGCGCGTCGTCGTGCTCACGCCGGGCTATCACATGGCGTCGATCGACGCGAAGACCGGCAAGCCAGATCCAAAGTTCGGGAAGAACGGCATCGTGGACTTGATGGGGGGACTTGGGTTCCCGCTCGTGCCGCTCGCCGTGGACGACACCGGTGAGCTCATCTTCAGCGACATCGCGCCTATGCGGCGTGCGCGGCCCGGTGAGAAATGGGACCCGAAGACCCGCACTGGCGCCGATGGCAGCGTGGGCATCGACCCCGTGCACGGGCAGATCGGCGTGAGCAATCCCGCGATCATTGTCGGCGACGTCGTCATCGTCGGCAACTCGGCCATCCACGGCTACTACCCGGTTCGCGTGCGCAACCTGCCGGGCTACATCCGCGGCTTCGACATTCGCACGGGCAAGCAGCTCTGGAAGTTCAACCTCGTGCCGCAGCCCGGTGAGTTCGGCGCCGAGACGTGGAAGAATGGATCGAAGGTGGGGACCGAGGGCGTGGGCAAGAACGACGCATGGGCTGGATTCTCCGCGGACCTCGAGCTCGGCCTCGTGTACATCCCCGTCGGCATGCCGTTGATGGACGAGTACGGCGGCCACCGCCCGGGCGACAATCTCTATGGCAACAGTGTCGTCGCGCTCGACGTGCGGACGGGCCTGCGGAAGTGGCACTACCAGTTCGTG
>JBKJMP010000214.1:0-5642 GCA_046596395.1 Gemmatimonadaceae bacterium | reverse complement strand
AAGGCGTGCGCCCGGAAATCGCGTCCGCCTTCGGAAGCCGTATCGCCACAGGCAACCCCTACAAGATCTCGATCCTCGGCGACGGCAACGCGGCCACGCCGGCTCGTGGTAGCGTGGCGGTCGTCTGATGTCGAAGCGCCAAAACCGGCCGGTCGTCGGCATTCCCACGCAGACCCTCCAGAGCCTCGGCGGCGTCTCCAGCAAGATTCCGCCGTCGTGGGTCATGAGCCAGCGCTACATCCAGACGTTGACGTCCGCGGGAGCAATCCCATGGATGATTCCCCTCGTCGACGAGGACACGCTTCGCGGCGTGTACGAGGAGCTTGACGCCATATTCCTGCCCGGCGGCGCCGACATCGATCCGCTCACCTACGGTGCCGATCCGCATCCGCTCTGCGACAAGACCGACCGTGAGCGCGACCGGGTGGAAGTCCTCCTTGCCAAGTGGGCGCTCGCGGACGCGAAGCCCGTCCTCGGTGTGTGTCGCGGGATGCAACTCATCAACGTCGCCGCGGGCGGCACGCTGTACCAGGATCTCGCACAAGACCTGCCCGGCTCCATCAAGCACGACTACTTCCCGTTCAGCGACAAGAACTACGCACGCGACTACCTCGCGCACGAAGTGAGCGTCGTGGAGGGGACGAAGCTGGCGGAGATCCTCGGTCCTGGTCCGGTGCGCGTGAACAGCATGCACCATCAGGGGATTCGCGAGCTCGGTCGCGGACTCGTCGCCACGGCCGAGGCGCCGGACGGGTTGATCGAGGCGCTCGAGGGGGATGGCGACAGCTACCTGGTGGCCGTGCAGTGGCATCCCGAGGCGCTCACCGACAACGACGCATCGTCGTGGACGCTTTTCGACGATTTCCTCGCGGCGGGATCCGAGTGGCGGCGCACGCACGCGTGATCGGCACCCTCTTCGGCGCTGGCTGCGTGCGGATCGGCTGTCGCGGCATCCCCGTTTTCCCGAGGACGACATGAAGCTCGAGGCTGTGAAGGGCAAGGCGGATATTCGGCTCACCGACTCCGACGCGCGCGTCAGCGATCCGGAGCTCACGGGCGACGCCCTCGAAGGCGAGACGGAGACGCAGATCGAGCGCATTTCGGACCTGCAGAAGGTGTTCTACGCCGACGCGCGGTACTCCCTCCTGATCGTGCTCCAGGGCCGCGACGCCTCCGGGAAGGACGGCACGATCAAGAAAGTGTTCAGCGCGGTCAACCCGCAGGGGTGCTCCGTGTCCAGCTTCGGCGTTCCCACGGAGCTCGAGCAACGGCACGACTTCCTCTGGCGCATCCACCAGCATATTCCGCCGACGCGCATGTTCGGCATCTTCAACCGTTCGCACTACGAGGACATCCTCGTGCCACGCGTGCACGGCCTCGCGCCGAAGAAGGTGTGGGCAGCGCGCTACGAGCAGATCAACGAGTTCGAGCGCATGCTGGCGCGCAACAACGTGGTCATCCTGAAGTTCATGCTCCACATTTCGCGCGACGAGCAGAAGGAACGGCTCGTCGAGCGGCTGACGAACAAGAAGAAAAACTGGAAGTTCCGCGCGGGCGACCTGGACGATCGCGCCCGATGGGAGGACTTCACGAAGGCGTACCGCGGCATCCTCGCGAACACGAGCACCAAGTGGGCACCGTGGTATGTGGTCCCCGCCGACGACAAGGAGCTGCGGGACTATCTTGTGGCACGCCGGATTGCCGACACACTGGAGAAGCTTCCGCTACGCTACCCACGCGCGGATCCGGACGTGGTGGGGCTGGAGGTCGTATGATCCTCGCAGTCAGCCGCGCCGTTGTGCTGACGGTGCTCGTTGCGGCTTGCGCGCCGACGGATCGCGCGAGCACCGACTCCACCGTTGCCGCATCCGCAGCACCGCGCGATACCATGACGAGCGAGTGGTCTGTATCGCCCCGCGGCATCGGCTTCGTGAAGACGGGTATGTCGATGGCCATCCTCAACGAGGCCCTCAACGAGGACGTCGCCCCACCAGCACCCGCCGACAGCGGCTGCGCGTACATCACCCCGACCGAGCTTCCCGCTGGCGTGTCACTCATGGTGTCGCGCGACGCCGTGGTGCGCGTCGACGTGGACGTCGCGGGCATTCTGACGGAGGACGGCGTCGGAATCGGGGATCCGGAATCCACGGTGATGCGCGTTTATGCGGGACGTATTCGCTCCGAGCCGCACAAGTACACCGGCCCCGTGGGACACAACCTGATCGTCTCCAACCCCACGGACAGCGACCACCTGATCGTGTTCGAGACGGACGGCGAAAAGGTCATGCGCTTCCGCGCTGGCCAGCGCGCCGCCGCCGAGCTCGTGGAGCGCTGCGGGTAGCGCGTGATCGAGATCCGGTACGAGCTCCCAAACCCGAAGTCCCCGCCCGCATGACGCGCTACGTGGCGCTGCTGCGCGCGATCAACGTCGGTGGACACATCGTGAAGATGGACCGGCTCCGCGCGCTCTTCGGCGAGCTCGGCCTGACTGGCGTGGAGACGTTCATCGCGAGCGGCAACGTGCTCTTCGAGGCGCGGGTCACGGCTGCGCCGGCGTTGGAGGCACGCATCGAGACGCATCTCGCCGCCGCACTGGGCTACCCCGTCCCGACCTTCCTTCGCTCGCTCGCGGCGCTCGCGCACATCGCTCGCGACAATCCGTTCGACGGCGCTGACGGCCATGCCGTGTACATTGGCTTCCTGAAGACCGCGCCGCCGGCCGAGGCGATGAGCAAGCTCATGTCGCTCGAGTCGGAGAGCCACGCCTTCCGCGTGAACGGCAGCGAGGTCTACTGGCTCAGCCGGGTTCGCACGAGCGACTCCAAGATCTCAGGCAGCACCTTCGAGCACGCGCTGGGCGGACCCGCGACCTTCCGGAACATCACGACCGTCCAGAAGCTCGCGGAGAAGGCCAAGGGCTAGGTTCGTCCTCGTCCCCTGATGAGCCGCAGCACGAAGAGCAGCACCACCGCGCCGATGAAGGCGACGAAAATCGTCCCCGCCAGTCCGCCGAACGGCGACGTCACCCCGAGCTGCTGGAATAGCCAGCCGCCGACGAACGCTCCAACGATGCCGATGATGATGTCGCCGATCAGCCCATAGCCCGTGCCGCCCATCACGAGCGACGCGAGCACTCCGGCGACGAGTCCAACGACCAGCCAGGTCAGTAAGTCCATGGAGTTCACGATGCCAGGGAGGATGATGCGGGCGGTCGTCGCCCGATCGGGGGCCCAACCTGCAACTCCCTGACCAGCATGCCGGCTATGGCAGGGCGGCCCGCAGGACTCTGCCGTCGAGCCGCTCGAGCGGGGTTGCGTTCAGGACCGCCGCGAGCGTAGGCGCGAGGTCCACGGTGCGCACGAACTCCCGGTGTACGCCGGGCTTCACGCCGGCACCATAAAAGATCAGCGGCACATGCGAGTCGTAATCGTAGGGCGATCCATGCGTCGCCACTCCACCTCGCCACGTCGTGCCCGACGTCAGCGTGATCACAAGGTCGATCGGCGCCGTCGCCGGGAACTGGTGGCTCCATCGCCGCGCGATCGGATCGGTTGCGGTATCCGCTAACAGGTCCTTGAACCGGTCCACTCGCCGGACCCCTGAGACGCCGCGCGCGCTCGCCGCGAACGCACTGATCGCTGAATCTACGTTCGCGCCCGCCTTCGCAAACGCGTCGCGGTCGAAGTTCACGATCTGGACGTCGAAGTCCACGGCGTTCGTGTCCACCTTTGCCGCGAGCAGCGCCGCCGTGAGCACCGGGTACACGCCGGACAGGGTCGCGCGCGTCGGCCGTGGGATCACCGAGGCCGGCGCGATTTCGGGAATCGTTCCGACGCCGTGGTCCGAGCTCAGTACCACCGTCACGCGCGCCGAGTCGCGAACGCGGTACAGCGAATCCAGGAAGACGCCGAGTGTGCGATCGAGCCGGATGATCTGGTCGTGCACCTCACGCGAGTCCGGCCCGTACCGATGTCCGATGTAATCCGTGCCGGACAGCGACACCGCCAGCACGTCGGTCTGTGGACCGGTGCCCAGCTTCAGCGCGGACAACCCGTGGAGGGCGAAGGCCACCGTGATCTCATCGATGAACGGCGTGCCGCGCACGATGTTGGTGGCCGCCATCGTGTCGTCCGGGATGATGTGCGGGAAAAGGAAACCCGAGCCCCCCTCGGCCGTGACGCTGTCCTGCTCGGGATACTGGGACGCCGGGAGGAGCAGCTCCCACGCGCGTCCGGTATAGCTGTGCGGCAGCCGGCGCGCGTTGAAGGCCAGCACCCAGGGCGGCAGGGAGTCACGGTAGTACCGGCTCGTCGTGAACTGCCCGGTCGGCGAATACCAGTAGACCTCGGCGCGCGATCGACCCACCGGCAGGATGGCCGCACGATCCTTGGACGAGAGCGAGAAGACCCGCGTGCGCGCGTCCTTCGCAATGAGCCAGTCCACGAGGGTGGTTCCGGTGAACCGGCTGGGCGACGCTCCGGGCCCCGTCGCGCCGCCGATCAATGGCATCATGTGATCGTCCACGCCGACGCGGTTCATCGTGATCCCCGTCGAGCGGGGGAATCGTCCCGAGAGCAACGTCGCGTGGCCCGGCGCCGTCTCGGTGATCGCGTGGTCGTGATGCGCGTTGGTGAACGTCGCGCCGCCCTTGGACAGCCGCGCAAGTCCACCGGACAGCTGCGAAGCAAAGCGATCGAGATAGTCCGCCCGCATCTGGTCCACCGTGATGAGCACCACGAGCGACGGTGTCGAGGTGGACGACTGCGCCGCGACGGCGCGCCATGGCGTCGCGGTGACGATCCCAGACAGTGCGGCCAGTGCGACGAAAACGTGTCTCATTGCTTGATAGTGACCGGTGGAAGGGACGGCAAGCATGGCGCGATGGCGTGAACGACCCGCATAATATGCCCGCTCTCACACGGGGACGGAGGAAGCATGACGACTGAAGGGATGCAGTCCACGACGCGCGTCGTGCTTCAGGTCGCCGTGTACTACGTCGTCCTCATCGGCGCGGGCGCGCTCCTCTGGAGGATCCTACCCCATGCGGGTGGCTTCGCTCCCACCTCACTCGATGCACTCTTTGGCAGCACCGGAGCCGCCGCTGCTGCACAGGCAGGCTCCGGCACGCCGCTGGACGACGTCCGGCTCGCCATCACGGTCGCCGTCGCGATGCTCTCGGCCGTGCTGCTGTCGGTGCCCGTCGCGTGGATCTACCTGCTGACGCGCGCCAAGCGCGGATACCAGCAGTCGGTCGTCCAGCTGCTCATCATCCTGCCGCTCGTCGTCTCGGGGATCGTTTTGCTCGTGAAGTACAGCATTACCCTCGCCTTCAGCCTCGCCGGCATCGTGGCGGCCGTGCGCTTTCGCAATACGCTCGACGACAGCAAGGACGCGGTGTACGTCTTCCTCGCCACCGCCATCGGGCTCGCGGCGGCCGTCAACCTGCCCGTCGCCGCAGTCATCTCGCTCGGGTTCAACATCACCGTGTTCGTCCTCTGGTATCGCGACTTCGGCAACGCGCCCGTGGAGCTCGATGGCGGCATTGCCGACAAGCGCCTCCGCCGCGCCCGGCAGCTCGCGAAGACGGGCACCTTCGTCGCACGCATCGACGACGAGGTCTTCCGCAACATGACGAAGGAGCA